>JAICPS010000163.1 GCA_025929715.1 Anaerolineae bacterium
GCGCGACGAAGAGGTAGGCAAGACGCAGCATTCCTCGATCGTCAGCCTGCAATGGTTTGAAGCGTTGGAGCGGCACTGGCGCCTGGAGCCGGAGCAGTTCGCCTTTGGCGTCATGTCGCGCTCCAAGCAGATCACCTATGAGAACCTGATGCTGCGCGACGCCTCCTTTACACAGATGGTGCAGGAGTGGTTTCTAGATAAAGTACGACAGCAGGGTTTCGACGTGGCGCCCGGCACGCCGCCCATGTTCACACCGTTCCGCCTGCGCGACATGGTCGTCGCCAACCGCGTCGTCGTCAGCCCCATGGCCCAATATTCGGCCGTAGACGGCATGCCCACAGACTGGCACTTTGTACACCTGGGCAGCCGCGCCATCGGGGGAGCCGGACTGCTCTTTGTCGAAATGACGTGCCCGTCGCCGGACGCGCGCATCACGCCGGGCTGCACCGGCCTGTGGAACGAGGCGCAGCGCGACGCCTGGAAGCGCATCGTGGACTTCGTGCACGACAACAGCCACGCCAAAATCTGCATGCAGTTAGGCCACGCGGGGCGCAAGGGCTCCACGCAGCTGATGTGGGAGGGCGAAAACGTGCCCCTTCCCGATCCCGAGGACAATTGGCCGGTGTATTCGGCCTCGCCGATCCCCTACGACCCTGAAATCAGCCCGACGCCGCGTGAAATGACGCGCGCGGACATGAACCGCATCGTGGACGAATTTGCCCGGTCGGCCCTGTACGCGGAACAGGCCGGCTTTGACATGCTCGAGGCGCACATGGCGCACGGCTATCTGCTGGCGAGCTTTATTTCACCGCTCACTAACCGGCGAACCGATCGCTATGGCGGCCCCATCGAGAACCGCGCCCGCTTTCCGCTGGAGGTGCTGCGCGCCATGCGCGAGGCGTGGCCCCCGCACAAACCGCTGTCCGTGCGCATTTCGGCCACGGACTGGGCGCCCGGCGGCCTGTCCGATGAGGATCTGGTCACCCTCTCGCGCCTCTTCAAGCAGGCCGGCGCCGACCTGATCGACGTGTCCACGGGACAGACGGTGCCCTACCAGGACCCGGTGTACGGGCGTATGTACCAGACGCCCTTTGCCGACAGCGTGCGCCTGGAATGTGGCATCGCCACCATGGCCGTCGGCAACATCACCACGCCCGACCAGGTCAACACCATCCTGCTGCAAGGGCGCGCCGATCTGGTCGCCCTGGCCCGTCCTCATCTCACCAACCCGCACTTCACCTTACACGCTGCGGCCTGGTACCAGCACGAGCAACAGTTCTGGCCCAACCAATACTTGAGCGGGAAGCGACAGGCCTTCCGCCTGGCCGAGAAGGAGCGAGCAGAAGCCCTGGAGACGCAGGCCGCCCTACGCCCACCAACGCATGAGGTGGATCCGCCGGCCCATGCAAGCGAACCATCTGCAGACCCGGCGAGGTCGAGGCGTCGCGAAACACAAGGAGCGTCGTCGTGAAAGCATCCGATCTTCCTCTTTATTACAATGCAGTGGACATCCTGGAGCGCAATTTGCCCGATAGAGCCGAAAAAGTCGCGCTCTACAGCCCCGACCGCACGCTGACCTTCCAGCAGGTAGCAGACGAAGTCAACCAGGTCGGCAACGCGCTACGGGCCCTGGACGTGCGCGCGGGCGAGATGGTAGGCATTCTGACCTGGGACAGTGCGGAGTGGGTGACCGCCTTTTTTGGCACGATCAAGATTGGCGCGATTGCCCTGGGCATGAACACGCTGCTCACGCCGCCCGAATATGATTACATCCTGCGCGACAGCCGCGCCCGCGTGCTGATCGTGCACCAGGATTTGCTGCCGAAAATTGAACCGATCCTGCAGGACCAACCGTTTCTGGAGCAGGTGATCGTGATCGGGAATGCGCAGGGCAGCCTCACCTCATTCAATGAATGGATTGCAGAGCAGCCAACAGACCTCGGCCCGGCGCTCACGCACCGTGAAGATAGCGCAACACTGAATTACTCCAGCGGCACGACGGGCCAGCCCAAAGGAATTCTGCACGCCCAGAAGGACCTGCCCATCACCGCTGCCCTGTGGGGCAAGAATGTCCTGGGGCTGAGGGAAGACGATCGCACCTTTGCCGTCGCCAAGCTGTTCTTTACCTTTGGCACCGGCGGCAATCTGATATTTCCCTGGTTTGTCGGGGCCAGTGTTGTGCTCTATCCCGGCTCACCACGCGAGATGGACCGTGTTCTGGAGATGATCGACCGCTTTCAGCCCACCGTTTTTTACAACTCTCCAACCGGCTATGCCATTATCCTGGCAATGGAAAGGTTCGCCGAGAAATACGATCTTTCTTCGCTGCGGCTCTGTGTCTCGGCCGGCGAAGCGCTGCCGGCGCCCATCTGGCAGCGCTGGAAGGAGCAGACCGGGCTGGAGATCATCGACGGCATCGGTTCGACCGAGGTCTACCATATTTTCATCTCCAACCGGCCCGGCGACATCCGTCCGGGAAGCAGCGGGCGGCCGGTGCCGGGCTATGAGCTGAAGATCGTCGACGAAGACGGCGCGGAGGCGCCGCAGGGAGAGATAGGCAATCTCCTGGTCAGCGGCGAATCGGTGGCCTTATCCTATTTGCACCAGTACGAGCGCAGCCGGCAAACGTTCCAGGGGCCATGGCTTTTTACCGGCGACAAGTATTACGTCGACGAAGACGGCTACTACTGGCACGCCGGGCGCTCGGACGACATGATCAAAGCCGGCGGCATCTGGGTTTCGCCGATGGAAGTGGAAAGCGTGCTGATCGGCCACGCGGCGGTGGTCGAGTGCGCCATCGTCGGTCGCGCTGATGCCTCCGATTTGACCAAACCACAGGCTTTCGTCGTGCTGAAAGCCGGCTACGAAGGTTCGCCAGAGCTAGAACAAGAGCTGATCCAATACGCCCGCGACCAAATCGCCCCCTATAAACGACCGCGCTGGGTCAAGTTTGTCGACCAGCTACCAAAGACGGCGACGGGGAAGATTCAGCGATTCAGGTTACGGGAACTTGCCGAAGCGCTTCACGATGAGGAGGTTGGGGCGGCCCGGTGACTGGCTTGGACGCGTGAAGCGAGAAAGACACTTTAGGTCACCTTCGCCCCTACCGCACCGCTTCCGACGGCCACGCCTAATACGAAGATAACAAGAATGTCTGAGAACCAATTTCAAATTGAGCAGTTCGACCACGTAGAGCTTTTCGTGCCTGATCAGTATGAAGCGGCCGCCTGGTATCGCCATCTGTTCGGGCTCCAGATCATCGGCGAGTTCGAATTCTGGGCGGACGATGGCGGGCCGCTGATGCTCGGCGACGCCCGCGGCCGGACCAAGCTCGCGTTGTTCAGAGGGGACCCCCCAGGGTTCGGCGAGCCGGTCGGCTTCCAGCGCGTCGCCTTTCGCGCCACGGGCGAGGAATTCCTCCAGTTCCTAACGTGGGTGAAAGAAGCGGCCGTCTATAACCACAAGGGCGAGCCGGTCAACCGTCTCGACCCGGTCGATCACCAGCGGGCCTATTCAGTTTACTTCTACGACCCCTACGGCCACCGCTACGAGGTGACGACCTACGACTACGACCTGGTCTCATCCCGCTACCGTTCTCCTGAGCACAACCCTTGACGCCACGCAAATAGCTGCTACATTCCCCATGCTCCCCGCCCAGAGGTGGTACGAAACGCTCTAATCTCTTTCGCCAGAAAGAGACCGGCACCGGCCACCTCATTTTGTTCCAGCACGAATAGACGCCTAACCAGAAAGCCGCCGCTGGAATTCAGACGGATTACAAGTGCCAGTCGCTTCGACTTGTAGCTTAGAGCCCGCACACAGCGGCACTGAGAGGGAGAAAATGATACGGATCCTAATCGCCGACGATTTTTCGGCCATGCGGCGCGCTATTGAGCTTCTGGTTGCCAGGGAAGACGATATGGAAATTGTCGGCGAAGCGAGCGACCTGCCCTCGGCGCTGGAACTGATGGAGCAGGTCGATATCGACGTCATCCTTATGAATGACTACATTCCGCCAATGGGCAGCGTCCAGGCAGCAAAGCTCATTCGAGGTCAGGGCATTCAGACGCCGATTCTGGTGATGTCAATGCACGATGATCCCGAGCTCGCCGGCGAGGCGCTTCTCAACGGCGCCAATGGCTTCATCGTCAAAACGGAGTTTCTTGAAACGTTCGCGGCAGCCGTGCGGGCGGTGTGTCGTGGCGATATTTACCTCTCTCCGCGAATCAAGGCGCTGTTAGACGAAGAAGAATAGCCGTGCATTCCCTTTTTGAAGCGGACTTTTCTTAACCGGTATGGGGGGAATACCCCATGTCATTCCTTTAACCCTGCAATTACAATAGAAGTGAGGGGCTTCTGCCAGTTAGGCCATCCGTCTGTAAGTGACGGGAGAGGACGAAAAAATGGCAGACCCGATTAACATCCTCATCGCCGACGACCACATGGGTGTCCGCCGTGCTCTGCGCGCACTTCTTGATTCCCAAGACGGCATTAAAGTCCTCGGCGAAGCGGCCGATGGCCAAGAGGCCGTGCGCCTGGTGCGCGAACTACATCCCAACGTGGCCATTCTCGATGCCCAAATGCCGATAATGAACGGCATTGACGCGGCGCGCGCAATCAAGCAAATGGCTTCACCCCCAACAATCATTATTCTGACCATGTTTTCCATGCGCGACTTGGTCTTCAAAGCTTTCGAAGCGGGTTCCTCCGCCTACGTGCTCAAAAATTCCGTAAGCGAGGAGCTCGTCGAGGCCATTCAAGAGGCGCTTGCCGGGCGACCGTTCTTGAGCGAGAGATTGCGGCACCTGCAGGGAGAGCTAGAAGAACGGCTTGGTGACTGAAGCGATTGCCGGGCAACGAGCGTCTCTAAGTAGTCGTCGCCTATGTGAGCAACGATCTCAGTGACCCTGAGCCGATTGGATCAAACTTACTGCAAAGGAAACTCCAGGTTAGCTTCGCATCCAATTGGTCGTTGGACGACGTGTGATTCAAAATGGAGCTGTCCGCAGGACTAGCTTGATCAGGAGACCGTATGGCGAGTAACAAGAAACGCCAAAGCCTACTCGTGGTGAAGTGGCCCAGCGCGCGAGTCATTGTCGCGTGGGTAATATTAGCCGGTGTTGTGGTCTGGTTTTTCGTCGTGGGATTTCCTGCATGGCATGATCAGGTTGCGACGGCCTGTGCTCCGCCTGACTGCATCTTTTTCCAGCTTCCCGAAGCCAGCGCTCGCGCGATAGCGGGATTGGGAATTCCGCTCGGGGTCTACGCCGGGTACATGGGCAGCCTGCTGTTGCTCGACGCTCTCGCTTTTTTGATCGCTTCTGTGGTTATCTTTCTCCAAAGTGCACAAAGCCGAATGGCGCTCTTTGTCTCATTTATGCTCGTACTGGCGCCGCTACTTGTATTCTTCCCTGTTCCAGAAGCGGTGGCAGCAGCACGCCCCTTCTGGCACATTCCGCTGCGCCTCCTGCACGCGGCAGGCATCTGGTCTCTGGTCGTCTTCAGCTCTACATTCCCAAATGGCCGCTTCGTGCCAGGCTGGAGCAAACCCCTGGCTTGGCTTGCCGCGCCGATTCTGAGCGTTGTATCCCTGTCTTACCCTCTATCTGACCTTGCTATCCCCACCACTTCCTCGGAACGATTGGTGAGTTTCGCGCTATATGCCTTCATTGGAGGCAGTGGAGGACTTCAGCTTTATCGCTACCGTCACCAGGCCAATGTAGTTGAGCGACAGCAGATGAAGTGGATTGCCGCTGGCTTCGCCCTATTCGTCGCTGGGGGCGTCATCTATATCCTGGCGTACGTTCTCTTCCAACAAGTGCGGGTTCCAGGCTTGCTCAATGGGCTCTACTTCTTGCTGGGCGGCACGATTTTCAGTGTCATTCAGATCCTGTTTGTGCGCTCCTTCGCCATCGCCATTCTGCGCTACCGGCTTTGGGACATTGACGTGATCGTGCGCCGAACGCTGATCTACACGGTACTCACTGCAACCCTGGGATTGATTTACCTGGCAACCGTCATCCTCCTTCAGGGGTTGCTGCAGCCGCTGTTCCGACAGGAGTCGAAGGTCGTAATCGTTGTTGCGACGTTACTCGTTGCCGCCATATTCACACCTCTACGTCGTCACATCCAGGATGTAATCGACGTTCGCTTTTACCGTCGTAAGTTCGACGCCGGAAAGACCCTGTCCGCGTTCGGCGCTATCGCTCGGGACGAGGTCGACCTGGAGGTTGTCATTAGTGCTCTCATGAAGGTGGTGGACGAGACGATGCAGCCGGCCCAACTATCCTTATGGCTGGCGCCATCCTCATACGACGTCAGTACCCGAATGCGCGTGCTTGGCACGCGGGCATACTGAGAATACCCGGTCAAACAGGGCAATATTAGCCATCGCCACCGCCCCCTCCAACGCAACATATCGCATACGGCGACATTCGGAAGTGTAACTGAACTTTCAGGCGAGTGGCGGGCATTTTCTTTTCGACGAGTTGCCCGCCGGCGGGTCTTTGTGCCTTTATGAGCCTTCTGCACAGTTGGGAGGTGTTTTGATGGTCGAGAAGCGACGCGGCGATATCTACCTCTCTCAACGGATCAAGGCGCTGTTAGACGAAGAAGAATAGCCGTGCATTCTTTTTTGAAGCGGACTTTTCTTAACCGGTATGGGGGGAATACCCCATGTCATTCTTTTCCACCGGCAATTACAATAGGTCTGAGGGGATTCTGCCCGTTGCTCTCTCGGTACGTAACAGAGTGGAGAAGACGAAAAAATGGCAGACTCCATCAACATCGTCCTTTGCGACCACCGCACTTTTTTTCGCCGAACCATACACAGGCTTCTCGATTCCATACCCGCGTTTGAGGTGATCGGCGAGGCTACCGATGGGGAAGAGGCGGTCCGCCTGGTGCGCAACCTTCAGCCAACCGTGGCCATCCTTGAGACCGACATGCCAAAGTTGCACGGAATTGAGGCGACACGGCAGATGACAGGACTGGCTGCGCCGCCAAAAGTCATCATTCTAACTATGCTGTCCACGCGCGACCTGGTCTTCAGGGCATTCGAAGCCGGTTGCGTTGCCTTCGTGCACAAAGCCTACGTTGCGGATGAGCTCATCGAGGCGGTTCACGAGGCAGTCGCCGAGCGCTGGTTCCTGAGTGAGCAAATAAGGCTACTGCAGCCAGAATTAGAGGAACGTTTCGCGGGCTGAAACTGGTCGGAGCGAATGCGCTTACATGCGCCGGGCTGGACGCTGATTCGAGCCCTACGCAGCGCCGGCCCGAAGGCGCTACAAACCGCTCCCCGTTACCGTCGCCTGCCTGGTAAAATCCGGGAACCAAAGACGCCGGCCAGCAGGGCAACAACGACGATAACCGCCACTATTACATACAATAGCCAGGTTGAATCACTCGCCGGCCGTGGGGCTTCGACCAGCGGCGCCTGCTGCAGCGTCTCTTCAATCCAGGGGACAAAGCGCGATACCCGGCTGTAGAACTCCCACACCCCGTAAGTGCCGCGTTCGCGCCCAGCCGAGTCCTGGGCGACACTTAACCCGGCCAGACGCAGCCCTTCGGGCGTCTCCAGTAAGGCCGGCCCTCCGCTATCTCCGGGACCGCTGATGCCCTCCAGCGGCGTAACGCCTTCATCTTCCGGGGCGTCAAAGCGAAAGACCAGCATATCCCCTTCCACCCGCTCGACCCGGTTGGTAGCCGCCCGTAAATGGCCGTCGGCCGTCGTGGGTCCCGTCAATCCTGTGCCGGTAACTCCCTGGCCGACAAAGGTCATTACCTGCCCAAGCTCGTCGTTACCGGAATAAGGTGGGAAAGGGTCAACGCCGCTCACCGGCCGGTCCAGTTGCACCAGCGCTGCCTCCACCAGGTTGGTCTCCCATTCGGGATGCAGGATAACCTGGACAACTGTATACTGCTCGCCGCCCAGAGTCACCTCCTGCCCGGCCGCAATGTCCTGGCCTACATGCGCGGCGGTCAGGAACCACTGCGGAGCAATCAATGTGCCCACGCCGCCCCGGCCGGGGAAAATCTGGAACACGGCTGGATAGGCGCCCTCATCCTGCCGATATTGCGTATCGTCCACATCATGGCGCCGGATGATGGCCTGCGCCGGGGCGGCCGGTAATAAAAGCCCCATCATCACCATAAGCAGAACACAACCGGCCCCCACGCGCCATATCTGCCCCGCGCGTCCAGTCAAAAACCTGCGGATAATGTCCCGCAAAGCTTCCTTAGCCGCAGTGGACCTCAACATAGCAGTCTTCCATTTCCCTGAACCAAATTCAATAACGCAAAACCTTTGCTACTATAGCAGTTTCCCTTCGCCTGTCAGCAAATGCGACCATTGCCACAGGCAAAGGAGTGACCCACTTGTTGTTTCATACGTCTTCGAAGTTCGGTTTCTTCAATCTGGCCGCGCGAGAAAGTGTATCAGTCAGAGTTTCGCTACGCCTGGACCAAATCTGCCACCCTGCACTAACCAGCAGCAAAGAAATGGAGCTGAGGGACTATCGCCGCATCCTTCGCCCTGCTCAGCCTCGCCGCGCTCGGCCACTGCGTCCGCGACGTCGGCTACTACGGCGGCGGACAGCTCATCGTCCGCGACCCCTCAGACCGGCGTCCTCATCGCCGGCAGCGAACCGCGCAACGATGGAGCGGCGGTGGGGGATTAAGATCATTTGTGCATGACGGCAATGGCAATCTTGCCCGCTTCATATAGTCTCCCGTTTCTTTCCTTGTTCGTCCCATTCTGCGTAGGCGCCAGCATCTATGTTGCCCGGAAGCTACATCAGGTCGCTTCTGAACATGCCGGCGCTGGTTTCATGGGAGCAGATAACATATAATTTGGTGA
>JAICPS010000273.1 GCA_025929715.1 Anaerolineae bacterium
GCGGATGGCCAGGTTGTCGCTTTCCGAACCACAACCGGTGAAAATGATTTCATCCGGCCGGGCATTCAGCAGCCCGGCAATCATCCGCCGCGCGCTATCGACGGCATGCTCCGCCTGCCGTCCAAAATGGTGTGACGACGACGGATTGCCGTACGCTTCGGTCCAATAAGGCAGCATGGCCTGCACCACGCGCTGATCAACAGGCGTGGTGGCGCCATGATCCAGATATATGTGTCGCTCGCTCATTACCCGTACCAATTCCAAAATGCAACAATCACGTTAGCTTATAATGTTACATTATCAGGAGGGAATTAGCGAAAGTTGATATAGGATGTTAATAGGCCCAGGAATGTCGTCCGGGTTTTGCTGGTGAGCGGGAGCCGCAGGTTCCGCGATGCGCTGTGACCGGTGCTATAATAGCCAACAGTTCGCTCTTTAACGGCTGATAATGGCATTCGCCTGACTTGTACGAAGGTAAAACAGACAATGCCCGTCGAACAATTGGTCATGCAAAAGCTTCGCACGTTGCCGCTCGAACAACAGGAAGAAGTTCTGCATTTTGTCGAGTTTCTTACACACAAGCAGAGCGGTAAGGCGGCCCGGCAGAGCGTGGAGGGGTTTGGATCGTTGGAGCTGTTACTAGTGCGCTAGCGGGTGTTTAAATTCTTGCCATCCTGAGTTGGCGAGCCGAAGGCAATCTCTCAGCCGTTTCCATTGTTACGGTTACTTTCTTCCCTTTGTTGTCAATGATCTTCTTGCTGATTCTGGCTGCCGCCAGCATAAGTTCAATTAGATCCTCAATAGCCTCCGTTGTTGTGGTAAGGTGGGAACCAAAGAGTCACTTTACTGGAGTTGACGACCCAGCCAATCTTCTAACCGAGGAGGAAAGAGAACATTTGCTCTTGCTGAACTTAGGCGGTCGTCTGACCCTGCAGAGTGGTAGTAGTTAGGCGATTGATGCTGGTTCACGAGTAATTCTTGTCATGCAACGGCCAATTAATGAACAAGTACGACTCGCTGCCACAGATGAGAAAAGCGTCACTTATTTGCAACGAGAAGAAACGTGGGAAAAGCACCCTCCCACTGCAACAGTGTCCGATAGGAGCCTCACTTTAAAACCTGTGACCTACGCAAGCGGCTATAAAGCTACACAGTTTTGTTTCGATCTAGGACCAGGGATACGATGCTATGGAGGTATTCTCTGGCCTTCCAATCCATAGCTAGAGTGGGAGGTTAGAAAGAAACTGTCTACCAGATGAAGATCGCAGCTATCCGGATCGTATCAGCTCTCGACTTCCTCCTACTAGGCCTATTGCCTGCGTTTGGAGTCATTGTCTTGGTAACTACCGACTTCAGAGTGCAAACAACTATACCGCCTTCGCTAGTCGCCTTGACTCTAAGGTTTTTGCCGGGCACGGTCGTAGCGGGAATTTACGGATGGTTAATTACTGGCTCAGTGTCGATGATAATTCTAATTACGGCATACTTTGCATGGTGCAGGGCGAATAACGCATTTCGGATTCTGGTTTTCACTGTAGTGGTTACACGAGTAATCGCTATTCCATTTTGGATAGGTTTTGCTCGGTATGAGAGCCCTTCAGATACAATTAGTCGTATGATTGTTAACGTGCTATTAGTTGTTATCAACGTGGTTGGTTATATGGTTGTTGGTTTTCAAACACACCCCAAATCGACTGCAAACGAATAGCTTCCGCATATAGGAATGACATCTTCGATCTGACGCAGGTGCTTTTAACTGATGGCGGGCCGGCACTGCTGCAGAAGCGAACTTTATGTTCCGGTCAACACGTAGCCACATGCTAGGCAGACCCCTCCGGCAACCGCACAATAAAGCACGTCCCCTCCCCTTCCACGCTGGACACCTCAATCGCCCCCTGATGTTTTTCTACCGCTTCTTTGACCATGTAGAGGCCGAGGCCGGTGCCGGCGATGCCTCTTTCGACGGCGGTCTGGGCGCGGTAGAAGCGCTTGAAGAGGTTTGGCTGGGCCTGGGCGGGGATGCCGATGCCTTCGTCTTGGACGACGACTTCGATCATGCCGTCAATGGCCGTGGCTTCGACGCGGACGGTGCCTGATAAAGTAAATTTGACGGCGTTGTCGACCAGATTCTTGAAGACGGAGTAAATCATTTCTTCGTTGCCCATCACCGGAGGCAGATCGGCCGGGATGCGCTGGGTGAAGGTAAGTCCTTTTTGCACGGCGCGATCGGCGAGCGGGGGAAGCACGTCGTCGAAGAGCCGGTTCAAGTTGATCTCTCCGGCGCTGCGCTGGATTTCGCGGGCTTCGAGCTTGGCCAGTTGCAGCATCTGGCGCACCATCTGCTGCAGGCGGTCGCTTTCGCGTTCGATGACGCCGAGAAAGCGGTCTTCCTTGGCCTGATCGTCGTGCGCCTTGCCTTCGCGCAGCAGGCGGGCATACATAAGAATCGTAGCGAGCGGCGTGCGCAGCTCGTGCACGATGTTGTGGAAAAAGTCGTCGCGCATGCGCTCTACTTCGCGAATCTGGCGCAGGTCGGTGAAGACAAAAATTATCTCGTTGACGTTGCCTTCGTCGTCGTGGATGGAGGCGCCGCTGATGTGCACCGGCACGTAGCCGCCGTCGTGCTGCAGGAGGTTGGCGGCGATTTCGGGCTTTTCGTCGTCGGCCGCCACCACGCGGCGCATGAAGCTGGCAAAGTTCTCGCGGGCGTTAATTTCGATCACTTCGCTGGCAGGGCGGCCCAGCATCTCTTCAGCCGACTCGCGCCCGAGCAGTGTCAACAACGACTCGTTGGCCTCTGTGACCAGGCCGGCGGCGGATACGGTCAGGGCGCCTTCGGACATGCTGGCGAATATGGTCTCCTGGCGCCGCTTTTCGGCCAGCACGTCTTCGTGCAAGCGCGCATTCTCGATGGCGGCGGCAAGCGGGCCGGTGATAGCTTGCAGCAGGCGCAGGTCGTCTTTGTTGAAGCTGCCGTGGCGCTTATTTATGGCTTCCAACACGCCAATAACGCGCTGCTCCACCTTGAGCGGAACGCAAAGGATGGAGTGCGTGCGGAAGCCTGATGTGTTGTCGGATTGCTGCGAAAATCGCTCGTCTCTGTAAGCGTCGTTGACGATGAGCGGTTCGCCGGATTCGGCGACACGCCCGGCGATGCCCTGTCCCGGCTTGAGGCGAATCGTGGGCAAGTTGCGGAACATCGGCCCCATCAGCATCTCGACGAAGACGATTTCGCCCGAGGCGGGTTCCACTAGCCCCACTGAAATCGTTTCTACGTTCAGCGTGCGGCGAACGGGATCGGTCAACTGGCTGAAGATCGATTCCAGACGCAGCGATGCGGTTAGCGAGTAGGTCAGGTCGTAGACCGTCTCGAACTCGACGCGCTGCCGGTCGGTCTCCTGCCGCAGAAATGCTCGCTCGAGGAACGTGCTGAGATACATGCCCAGGGAAGCGATATTTGTGATGTCTAGAGGGCAATTTTCGCCTGGGTCGAGCAGGCACAGCCCGCCGCCAGGCGCGCTGGAGGCGGGGCGAGGTGGATAGGGGAGCGGCAGAAATAGCACTGATTCCTTGGCCAGAAGCCAGAGGTCGCTGTGAACCAGATCCTTGATGGGCCGGTCATACTTCCTCTGCACAATGGCTTCGCCGCCGTCGATGAGGTTGCGCAAGGAACTTTGCTTGCCTTCCCATCTTTTCTGTTGAACTCGGCCCTCGCCGTCACAGATCCAGACGTCGAAATAGGCGTCCGCAGGGCCACTAAGCACCACGACGGTATCTACCCCGGTAAATACGCTGATTTCAGATGCCGCGGCGGCGCAGACGCCATGGGCGTCGAGAATCCGGGCCAATTCTGCGGTTAGCCCTTCCCACAGGTGATGGATGTCCCTGGCGCTGGCGCGAGCTTCGGAGCGTTCCATAGGTCGCAGTTTATCTGTCAGGGGGTGCATTGACAAGGAAAAGGGGACGAATATCTTATCCTACGCCGCTGTTGCGTGAAGAAAATGGCTCAAGTATTATCGACAATTTGCAGCGGCCGGTTAAAAAGTTCAAAAGGAGCAGGAGATGAGTTATATAGAGTCGGTGTACGCCCGGGAGGTACTGGATTCGCGTGGTAATCCGACGGTTGAAGTAGACGTCGAGCTGGAAGACGGCTCATTCGGTCGCGCCATTGTGCCTTCAGGCGCGTCGACCGGTGTGTATGAGGCGTGGGAGAAACGTGACGGAGACGCCGAGCGTTATGGCGGGAAAGGCGTGTTAGAGGCGCTTGAAGCGGTCAACGGCGAGATCGCCGACGAGCTGGTCAGCCTGGACGCCACAGAACAGGTCTACATCGACGAGCTAATGATCGAGCTGGATGGCACCCCAAACAAAAAACGTCTCGGCGCCAATGCGATTCTGGGTGTTTCGCTGGCGGTGGCCAAGGCTGCGGCCGACAGCGTGAACCTGCCCCTGTACCGCTACTTGGGCGGCGCGGCCGCACGCACGCTGCCCGTGCCCATGATGAACATCATGAACGGTGGAAAGCACGCCGAGGGTTCGACAGACCTGCAAGAGTTTATGGTCATGCCCGTCGGCGCGGAGACATTTGGCGAGGGTCTGCGCTGGGGTGTGGAGATCTATCACAGCCTGAAGAAAGTACTTACTAGCAAGGGGCACAGAACGACGGTGGGCGACGAAGGTGGCTTTGCGCCGCAACTGTCCGCTAATCGGGAAGCTTTTGAGCTGATTTTGGAAGCCATCGAAAAGGCCGGCTACACGCCTGGCGAGCAGATTATGCTGGCGATGGATGCCGCTGCCAGCGAGTTCTATGAGGACGGCAAATATCACCTTAAGACCGAGGGCAGGGTACTGAGCGGCGAGGAGATGGTCGATTTCTTTGCTAACTGGGTAGAGCAGTATCCCATCATTTCAATTGAAGATGGTCTCCATGAAGACGACTGGGATAACTGGGCTTTGATGGTTGAGCGACTGGGCGACCGCTTGCAGATTGTGGGCGACGACCTGCTGGTTACCAGCGTCGACCGTATCGAAACGGCGTTTGAACGCCGCGCCGCCAACAGCCTGCTTTGCAAGGTCAACCAGATCGGCACGCTTACCGAGGCCATCACCGCGGTGGACCTGGTGCAGCGGCACGGCTGGACGGCGGTGGTCTCGCATCGTAGCGGGGAAACGGAAGATACGACGATCTCCGACCTGGTTGTGGCGCTTAACGCCGGTCAGATCAAGACCGGGGCTCCGGCGCGCACAGATCGCGTCGCCAAGTACAATCAGTTGCTGCGAATCGAAGAAGAGCTGGACGAGGCCGGCCTATATCCCGGGATGGCTGCGTTCAGTAACATCAATGTCTAAAATTATTTTCTGATGCGCATCATGGCCTGAATGACCATCACAAACGAGGTCAACATGCCCAGCATGAAGGCGAAGATGATGAGGACCATGAGTGTGCTGACGGGGATGAACATCTTAATTCTCCAGGATAGATGCGTCTAAGGTGCCAGGCACTTCCGAAGTGCCTGGCACCTTGAGCAAACGCTAGCTGAACACGCCGGCCGTCGTGGGACGGCCCTGGCTGACGTTGATCGTAGACATGGAAGCCATGCGAAAGATGCGCTGAAGCTCAGCCTGACTCAGTCCGGACGCGAGGATCTCGGGGAAGCCAATCTCGTCTGCCATCTGGCGTAACACTCGTTCCGATACGCCGCCGTTGCGGAAGCCGACGTAGGCCAACGTATAGATCTCATGCTTAAGCAGCTCGTGGACTGCGCGACGGACGGCGGTTGCGGGCTGGCGGGAGGCGTTGTCCTCGCCGTCAGAGTAGACCAGGACCAGGCAGCGCACCATCACGCCGCTTAGTCGCAGCTGCTGGGTGTAGAGGACCATGTTTGTTAGGCCTGCGGCGACGGCGTCGTAAAGGGCCGTGCTGGCTCCCGGCCTGTAGACTTGTGGTGATAGCGGTGGCGCATCTTTGAGGCCCAAGTATCCGTGGTAGAGCTGCACGTGGTCTTCAAAGAAGATGGTGCTGACGAGGATGTCGTCTGCTGACAGAGATGAGGCCATTGCCGCCAGGTAGTCGTCGTTATAGGCGTCGATCAGGTCGTCCGCGAATGGTTGCATAGAGCCGCTCATGTCGACGATGTTCATCGCCAGCGTCACCTCATTAGTCGTCAAGGCGTGGAGGGGCACGCCGACGGCGCTCATCATCGTCGGTCCGTTTAGATTGGATACTACGATATCCATCGTGTCGCCGGTCAGGCCGTCTTCACGCGCGGATTGGAAGAGGTCGTCGAGGTTGCCCAGGCCGTGGGCGTTGTCGTTGTCGTTCATATTTCATTCTCCTACAGCATTTCTCTGGCAGGTGACCGGCACTTCCAA
>JAICPS010000314.1 GCA_025929715.1 Anaerolineae bacterium
CCGCCTGGGCGACCGCCATGGCCAGCTAAATCTGATCCTGCTCGCGCCACTCACGGCGGCCGCCGCCTACGGGCTGCTGGCCCTTTCCGGGCAAATCTGGCAGCTCGTGCTGCTGATCGCCCTCATCGGTGGGGCCGAAGGCGGTTTGATACCCGGCATCGCCGCGCTGCTCAACAACGCCGCGCCGCCCGGCAAAACCAGCTCGGTCTACGGCCTGCGCACCAGCTTCATGTCGGCCGGCCGCATGCTGGCCCCCGCCCTCGGCGCCCTCATCGCCGGCGCAACATCGCTGCAAGGCGTTTTTGTGCTGGCGGCGGCGGCGTATGGGGCGGTGGCGGTGATGAGTAGGGTAGGGCGGAGGGAAGCGAGATTGGAGATTGGGGATTAGGGATTAATTGACCGCGAATTAACGAACGAAAGAAGGAGAACGCACATGAGCGCAGTAACTTCCAAAGACGGCACGAAAATTGCTTTCGACAAGGTTGGCTCCGGCCCAGCCGTCATCCTGGTCAACGGTGCGATGGCGTATCGTCGTGCTTTTGACCCGACTTTGGAACAACTGGCTGAACTGCTCGGCAAACAGTTCACGGTCTACGACTACGACCGCCGCGGTCGCGGTGAAAGCGGCGACACCAGGCCCTTCAGCAAGGAACGCGAGATCGAAGACCTGCAGGCACTGGTCGAGGACGCTGGCGGCGAAGGGATGGTTCTTGGTTTTTCATCTGGGTCTGCCGTGGCGTTAGACGCCGCCGCGGTCTCGCCGGGTATCGTCAAGGTCGCAGTGTACGAGGCGCCCTTCATCGTCGACGACAGCCGCCAACCCGTACCCACCGACTATGCGGAACAGCTCATGAAGCTCGGCTCCCAGGGTAAGCGCGAGGAAGCTGTCGAATACTTTTTGACGCACGCCGTGGGCATTCCTGCCGAAAACATCAATGGTCACTTCACGACGCGGAATCGCAGGTGGATAGCCTCGGCGGTCTCGATCACTTCGAAAGTTTCAAGCGAAATGTGCTCGCCATCCAGGCCCTCGAATAATCGCGTGCCGCTGCCGAACAACACGGGCACGAGGTGTATCGAGATCACGTCAATGAGGCCCAGTTTGAGGAGTTGCTGCGCAACGTTTGCGCCCGATGTCGATATATCCTTATCTCCTGCCAATTTTTTCGCTGCTTCAAAGGCGGCTTCAACCCCATCCACGAATGTATACACACCACCACTAGGTAAGTCTTGAGGCACGCTGTGCGAAACGACGACCGTTGGTATCCGCTCTGGACCGGTTGGCCCGTTTGCTCCCCAATTGAGTATGGAGAGGTCATACGTGGTTCTACCAACAATCACCGCACCCACAGTCGTATACCATTCCATGACTTCGCGGTTGCGCGGGTCCTCACTCTTAAATCCCCAATCGTGTAATCGCTCACCGCCCTCACCCAATCCTCCCCATCCTTCCTCCGGTTGAGGGTTTGCGCCGGTAACAAATCCATCCAGGGACATACTGATATCAAAGAAAACTTTTCCCATCGCGTCTCCTTCTGGTCGTCCGGATTTTTTTCATCGTGCAGAAGTATAACACGTCCCCGTCCGTGGAAGGGGTGGAGCTAAGTCCACCCCTTAACCACCACATCATGGCCCATCAACAAATCAATAATTCACAGATTGACAAACCCCTTGCTCACGCGTATGCTGCGAGGTTAGCTGGTGTAGGTCACGATGTTACCTCAGGAGGAGGTCTCCGGTGATTTGCTCCGCTTGCCAGACTGCAAATGTTGGCGATGCCAATTTCTGCCTCAACTGCGGCGTCCGAATATCGCTGGTTTGTCCGCGCTGCAGCCGGCGCGTTCTGAGCCGTGCGAACTTTTGTGACGGCTGCGGCTATCCGCTGGAAACGCCGGGGCCGTTAGAAGTCAGAACACCCCAACAGCGGCCGGTCCTGAGCGAGCAACCTGCGGAACTTTCTGCAACCGTTTCCTCACCTTCAGTGGCCGGTGGAACGGTGCGGGAACGGTCCCGTCCTGTCGAGTCGCCGCTTACGCAATATATTCCAGGCGAGCTGATGAGGAAGCTTGAAGCAGCCATGTCTAGCGGCGACATGGTGGGCGAGCGGCGGGTCGTGACCATGCTCTTTTGCGACCTCCGGGGCTCCACCGCAGCCGCGGAGCGCCTGGATCCGGAAGAATGGTCGGAGATCGTTAACGGCGCCTTTGAACATATGATAAGGCCCATTTACACCTACGAGGGCACGGTCGCCCGGCTGATGGGCGACGGTATCCTGGCCTTCTTTGGGGCGCCGCTGGCGCACGAAGATGATCCCCAACGAGCAGTCATGGCCGGCCTCGATATCGTGTCCGGTATCGTTCCCTACCGCGAGCATATCAAACAGGCGTGGGGTATCGACTTCGACGTGCGTGTAGGTATCAACACCGGTCTGGTTGTCGTCGGGGCGGTCGGTTCGGATTTGCGCATGGAATATACGGCGCTGGGCGATGCCATCAACCTGGCAGCGCGTATGGAGCAAACTGCCGTGCCCGGAACCGTGCAGATCGCCTATGACACGTACAGGCACGTCAAGCCGCTCTTTGAATTTGAGGAGCTGGGCGGCATTAAAGTGAAAGGCAAGGACGAGCCGGTCAACGCCTATCGGGTGCTGAAGCGGAAATCGGCAGAAGGGCGCGTGCGCGGCATCGAGGGCCTCCACGCCGAGATGGTAGGGCGGGAGGTGGAACTGCACACGATGCGCGGGCTGGTTAACGACGTCGCGCAGGGCGTCGGGCGAATCGTCTGTGTGTTGGGTGAAGCCGGCGTCGGCAAAAGCCGCCTCGTCGCGGAGACCCGCCGCTTTTTCGAGCAGCATGCGGGCCCGGAAAGCAACTGGTATGAAACGACCAGCCTTTCCTACGAATCCAACCAGGCTTATGGATTATTTCAACGACTTATCCGGTTGCTGAGCGGCATCGGCTACGACGATGCGCCACGAATGATGCAAAAGAAGCTGGCGACTCTGGTTGAAAGCCTGCCGCAAGAGCGACGTCAAAGGGCGAGGCAGCTCTTCGAAGCGTTGTTTGGGCTGGACGCTATTCACGCTGCCCAACCGTTGGAAAGTGAAACATTTAAGACTGAGCTGTTCGACGTGATATCCGCATGGTGGCGAGCCTATTTTACTGATCGGCCTACGGTGTTGGTGTTCGACGACATGCATTGGGCCGATGCGGCATCGATGGGGCTCCTCCGGGAACTGTTACCCCTGGCGGATGAGATTGGCCTGGTGCTTATCTGCGCCTTTCGCCCCGAGCGACAGGCGCCGGCGTGGCAGATCAAAACCATCGCCGACGAAGAATATCGCTACCGCTACACCGAAGTGTCACTCGCTCCGCTCTCGGAATCTGAAAGCAACGAGCTCGTGAACCGTTTGTTAGCGACGCCCGAGATTCCGGCCCGGCTGCGGGCCAGTATTCTCGACAAATCGGACGGCAACCCTTTCTTTATCGAGGAAGTCGTTCGTTCACTGATCGAGAACGGCGTCGTGGCTCCTGACGATCGAATGGTTGACGGCGCGATAAAACGATTTTGGGTTGCGACGAGCGATGGCGCAAGCTTCTCTATCCCCGACAATCTGCAGGCGCTCCTGGCTGCGCGCATGGACCGGCTGGAAGAAGCGACCCGCGCAACCTTGCAGCTCGCGTCCGTCATTGGGCGCAGTTTCTACTTGCGCGTCTTGCAGGCCGTGGATGAATCGAGCCCTGAACTGGACAAACACGTTGGGACGCTGTTGCGGCTGGACCTGATCCGTGAATCGGCGCGAGTACCAGAAGTAGAATACTCATTTCGTAATCCACTGACACAAGAAGCTGTATACGCGACGATCCTGTTGAAGCGGCGGCGCGATTTCCATCGACGAGTGGCCGAGGTCATGGAAGCGCTGTATCCGGAGCGACTGGAAGGGCTTTTCGGATTGTTGGCGCATCACTACACGCTTGCTGGAGAGTATGATAAAGCGATTGGCCACTACCGCCGGGCGTCGCGGCAGGCGCTTGCCGTATACGCGTACGAAGAAGCCGATCAGAATCTACACGCTGCCCTGCAGCTGCTCGAGGCGGAACCAAAAACGGAGATGCACCTGGACCTTTCCGAGGAGATTGGCGACGTCTGCCGTCTGGTACGTGACTTCAGTATGGCCATCTCATACTACCGGCTCGCGCTCGAAGTATGGGATACGCTGGAAGACCGGACAACTATCGTCGCGCTGCGCCTGCACCGCAAGATAGTCGAGATTGCCATCGATACGAAGTGGTCGGTAGACACCGAAACGTACCGTCAGATCGGCGAAATCAGCAGCGAGTCACAAGCGACCCTACACAAAAATCTGCAAGCCATGCAAGGCGAGGCCGCCCATCCGGAAACTGTGCGTTCGCTCGTTGCGCTCTCCGTAGACGCCTGGCGCGTACAGACGCCGACCGACTGGGAATCGGCTCAACATTTCGCCCAGGCAGCAGTGACCATGGCCGAACAGCTCGACGACGCGGTTCTGCTGTCGCAGGCACTAGGCGCCCTGGCAAACGTCCTGGACGGACGCAGCAAGCTGCGCGAGCACGTACAGGTCGCCGAAAGGAGGCTGGAGGTCAGCCAGAAAGTGCCGTCCGAAGAAGTCCGCGAGCAGATCGACGCGCTGCGCGGCGTTGGCGTCGCCTTGATGTACGTTGGCGAATACGGCCAGGCCCTGCCTTTTCTTGAGGAAGCAAGCCGTCTCGCCGGCAAAATCCAGGCGCTCGATCAAGTGGCCAATGCGTTAGGCATCCAGGCCCAATGTCTGTTCAGAATGGATAGATGGGACGACGTGCTGGCCGTCGAGGAAAAGTGGCGGGATCTCGAAAAGCGCTATAGCCGCGAGCGAATCGGGGAGACCTGTTTCTTTGTTGCGCTCAGCGCCAGCGTCTTTGCTCTGCGCGGCGACCAGGATAGGGCGAAAAGCTACGCCGAAGAGGCCTATAACTACATGGTCTTAGTATCGGGGCTGCCGCAGGATTGGCAGAGAAATCAATTTTACTGACACGCGTTGCCGCTGCAGGCACAGGGCGAGTTCGTCCTGGTCAGGGAAGAATTGGAATCGGCGCTCGAGCTGTCCGGCCAACCGGTCAAGCGGGGCACCATGGCCCACCGGCACATTGTCTACATGATGCTGTCCGACGCCGCCGCACAATGTCGCGATGTGGCCGCTTTGTCACAATATACCTCATCACTCGAAGAATTGGCCGTCCGCGATGGCCACCAACCCTATCTGGCCGTTGCCCATCGCTCCTGGGGCGTGGCCCACAGGCTAAAAGGCACCTATGACGAGGCCGAAGCCCGCCTAAACCAGGCGTTGGCCTTGTTCCAGGAACGACAGGCCCGCTGGCAAATCGGCCGCACGCTGCTCGAATGCGCAGAACTGGCCCTGGCGAGGTCGGAAAAGTCCACCGCCCGCGACTACTTTTCACGCGCCCTGACCGAGTTTGAATCGCTGAAAGCCACCCCCTTTGTCGAACGAACCCAGGCTGCGCTGCAAGCCCTGGACTGAGCACGAGACCCCCACACCTCCGCTACAACCGGACCATAAAGAGGTCCTTTCGCCCATTGCGGCTATCCATGAACATTTTCCTGGATGCACTTCCTGTTATCATATCCCTCTAATCTCCATTGCACCTTATCGCTCGACACCCTATAACGAAAGGAAATCTCGTCTATTCTGCGTCTTC
>JAICPS010000439.1 GCA_025929715.1 Anaerolineae bacterium
AGCCAGATAGTTCCCGTCCTCCCTGAGCCTTTCCCACACCGCCTTCAAGGGGCTGGTCTGGGGCACAAAGGATGCTTTGCGTATGATCGGGCGAATTCCTCCTTGCCCGGCCGTGGCGTTGTGAAGGCGAAACAAATCTTTGACGTGTACAAAACCGCGTATTTGGTCGAGATCCTGTTCGTAGACCGGGATCCGCGTATGGCCGGAATCGACCGCAAAGCGCAGGGTTTCGCCAACAGGCGTATCAAGGGCGATGGCCGCCATCTGGTTCCGCGGCGCCACTACAGCGCCAACCTCGAGATCGGAAATGCGAAAAGCGTTGTTCAACAGCTCCTGACCCCGGGCGTCGAGGAGGCCACCCTTGTAGCTCTGCTGTATCAGCAGCCTAATTTCTTCTGGGGAATGAACGTGCTGGTGCCCGCCCCCGTGGCGGACGCCGAACAATCTGAGCAAGAAGGCGCCGCTGCCGTTGAGGATGATGATCAAGGGTCGCAGGAGCCAGTCGGCCGACCAACGCATGGGGAGTACCGTTATCAGCGCGACACGCTCCGGATACTGAATAGCCAGCGATTTGGGGACGAGTTCGCCGAGAACAACCTGCAGGATCGTGAAGAGGATCAGAACCAGAATGGCCGCAACGCCAGCGGCTGCCGCCTGCTCGTCTAGTAAAGGTAGGTTCACGAGCAGCGGTTGTATACGCGGCGCCACTGTGCGCTGCCCGTAGATACCCAGGACGATGCTCGAGAGGGTAATGCCAACTTGGCTGGCGGCGATGTAATTGTCCAGTCGCTGCGGCTCCTCAAGTATGGGAAGGATGGCTTTTGCAAGACGATTGCCCGCTTTCGCAGCCTGAGCGACGCGCGTCTTGCGCGCGCTGACGGCGGCGAACTCGCCGGCCACATAAAGCGCATTAAGACCGACCATGAGCGCGACGACGACAACCATCGATAAAATCGTAACGATCATCCCTCTGCCTCCTCGGTCATCCACAATCGCTTAAGCCCCACAAGTCGTTCTGACTGTGGACCACTGCACCTGTTCATGGCAGCAGTTCTACCAAGTTTTGTCCAGTCTACTGCACGCGACTATGATAGAGAAGTTGGTGAGCCGCCGCCACCTTATGGGCTGACGGAGGAGGAAGTTGCGATTGTGGAGGGGTAGGGGGTGGAGCGAACAACGGCGATATAGTACGGGCACAAATCGACCGGCGTTGGATACAACTTGGCCTCTTTTTCTCGGCTCCTCGGTTACACTGGGGGTAGCGGGAAGCGGAATGGTCGCTGGTTTGCATATAACCGTAGGTGTTTTTCGTTGATATGTCAACAACGCCAACGGTCAGGGCATTGTGCTTGCCGCGCGAAGCATGTTAGGTCTTTTCGCTCATTGCGGCTATCCATGAACATTGTCCTGGATGCACTTCCTGTTATCATATCCCTCTAATCTCCATTGCACCTTCTCGCTCGACACCCTATAACGAAAGGAAATCTCGTCTATTCTGCGTCTTCCTGGAGAAGCAATGGATACGCCTTCGACTATCGAAAGGAATGCTGTTTCTGTTCAGATCCCGCTATTACTTCTGGCCGCTCTGCTGGTTCCCGTTCTGGTCGTCGCCTTCGGTATGCTGTACCTGTTTCCCGAAAGCGCCGGCGCTGATCACTTCGCCTGGCCAATCACGCCGCAGATGTCCTCCATGATGTTAGGCGCCACCTACCTGGGAGGCGCGTACTTTTTTCTCGTCGTGCTGCTCTCGCGGCAGTGGCGGCATGTCTGGTTGGGATTTCTGCCGATCACGGCATTCGCCGGTACGCTGGGAATCGCCACGCTGCTGCACTGGGATCGCTTCGTGCACGAGCGCTGGGCCTTTCAGGTCTGGGCCTTACTCTACTTTACAGTCCCTGTGATCCTGCCGATTCTCTGGTATCTCAACCAGCGGCAGGCGGCCGAATCCGGCATGCTGTCGGAGGGAAGGCTGCCGCGAGTGAGCCGCTGGGCGTTTGGGGTGCTGGGCGCCGTTCTGACCATTGCCGCCTTGCTACTGCTCCTCGTCCCCGAGCTGATGCTGGCCACGTGGCCGTGGGCACTGACGCCGCTGACGGCGCGAGTGATGGCGGCGATGTACATCCTGCCCGGCCTGGTGGGGCTTAGCATGGCCTACGACGGCGGTTGGAGCAGCGCGCGCTACCTGTTGCAGGCTCAGGCGTTCTCCATCATCCTCATGCTCGTCGCCGTCTATGTGGCGCGGGCCGATTTCAACTGGGCCGATCCCGCGAGCTGGCTGTTCAGCGGTGGCCTGAGCCTGATTCTGCTGCTCATTGGTTACACCTATCTGCTCCCGCGGTCATGAGCGTCAGAGTTGGCCACTTCGTCGCCCTCAGCCTCTACTTAACTCAGCGTCATCGGGCATTCTGGAGCAATCCGGGACGGTTAGGCTCTGATTAACACCGCGCACGAAAAAAATCATGGTTCGAACCATGATACGGAGGCGGAGGTGGGAATTGTGGAGGGGTAGAGATGTGGAGGTCTTGGTGTGGAAGGGTGGATTGAAGGATTCTTAGAGGAGCAGCGGGTCGGGCGGCTGGCCACGGTGGACGCGCGCTACCGGCCGCACGTCGTGCCCATCGTCTATGCTTTTGACGGCGAGCGGCTGTATACGCCCATCGACGCCAAGCCCAAGCAAGTAGAACCCAGCCGGCTGCAGCGCGTGCGCAACATCCGCGCCAACCCGCGCGTGGCCGTGATCGTGGACCACTATAGCGAGGATTGGACGCAATTGGCCTGGGTCATGCTGCGCGGAACGGCAACGCTGGTCGACTCCGGGCCCCACCAGGAAGCAGGCGCGCGATTGTTAGAGGCCAGGTACCACCAATATGCAGCCATGCCCCTCGCGGGCCGGCCGATCATCGTCGTAGAGGTTGAGAACGTCAGTGGTTGGCAGGCTCGGAGGTGAGCGGGTGAGGGCACGGGCCGGGATTCACAAACTAAGAGTAATCTTGCTCATCTTCCGGCGTGTTTTTCCATTTCATATACCATTCATTGTTGTTGGCGCACATTCGGATATAATTCTGCGCTGTTCGCATTCAAACAATAGTGAGAAACGTGGATAACGAATTCCCATCGAGTAGTATGGAGCCTCCGGCTCCGGCACATCCTGCCAACCAAATAGTGTAACTCCCCGGAAGGCAGGTATTTCGACGGTGCCGGTGACTTTTTCTCTGCCGCAAGTAATGAAATCTGTGTGCATCGGCGGCAAATTTTCGAGTATGCGATAGCCCTATCCGTCCGCCTTGACGTCCAGATCCTGGTTGGTAGAATTGTCGGCATGAGAAAAATAATTGTTCTAACTTTTGTGACGCTTGACGGCGTCATGCAGGCGCCAGGTGGACCCGAAGAAGATCCCAGTGGGAACTTTACGTATGGCGGATGGACTGTTCCCTATTTTGACGAATTTCTTGGCCAGGAAATGGGCGAGCAAATGGGCAGGCCGTTCGATTTGCTGTTGGGTAGAAAAACGTTTGAGATATTTGCTGGCTATTGGCCTGACCATCCCGAAGAAGGCCCTGAAATAAACAGGGCGACAAAGTATGTTGCTTCGAATACGCTTACCAGCCATGAGTGGGAAAAGTCGGTCTTTCTAAACGGCGACGTTGCCGCGAAAATAAAAGAGCTGAAGCAGCAGGCTGGTCCCGACCTACAGGTGCATGGCAGCGCCAACCTCATTCAGACCTTAATGGAGCACGACCTGGTCGACGAATACTGGCTCAAAATATTCCCGGTGACGCTCGGAACGGGAAAACGTTTGTTTGATACAGGCACGATTCCTGCTTCCTATACCCTGACCGAATCGAAATCCTCACCGAGCGGCGTGATCGTTGCCAAATTCAAGCGCGCGGGAGAAGTCGAAACAGGATCATTCTGATTTCACGAATTCCGCTGTCGGCTGTCCTCCGTCCGCTCCCCACACTCCTCCAACGTCTCACATTCGCACTCCAGCGTCCGTTCCAGCATCGCTTTCATCGCCTGGATCGTCCGCATGCGTTCGTCCAGCTCCTGGAGCTTCTCTTGCGCCATCGCCTGCCATCGCGCTGAAGGCGGCGTGTCGGCCGGAAAATCATGCAACAGCGTCTGAATTTCATCCAGCGTGTATCCTGCCCGCTGCGCCAGCCGTATAGTATTTAGCTTCTCCAGGATCGCCTGGTCATAGCGGCGGCGGCCGTTGACCCGCC
>JAICPS010000045.1 GCA_025929715.1 Anaerolineae bacterium
CGCTCCGGTAAGGCTTCCGATAACCAGGTAGAGGAGTGAAGCAGCGTCGGAAGGAGCAAACAACCCACCAAGCAATTGTGTCAGAGCATCGACGGCGCCGTCAAGTATGCCGCGGTCAATTAGCTCGCGAACGAGGATGATGACTAAAGACATACCTGCCGTCGCAGTGAGCATCCGTCCAAGGCTTGCCAGGAGATCGCGTTCGCCAAGGCTACCAAGTGCACGCCTGTTGAGGAAAAAAAGTAGGATTGATTGCACCGTGAAGCCGACGGTGGTTGCCAGCGCCAGACCCCCCACGCCCAAATCGTCCACAAACAGATACAACAGCGTCACGGTTACACCTAGCCAAACCAGTGATGCATACATCGGTGTCTTTGTATTATGCTGGGCGTAGAAGAGCCGCGCTACGATTTCGAGTGTGGCTTCGCTAACGACCCGCACACTAAAGAAAATTAGAACGCCATAAACCAGGCGGGTCGAAGCGGCGTCGAAGGCGCCCCGTTCCAGGATAAGAGCGATGGCCGGCCGGCCAAGAAGTACGAGTCCAGCGCCGGCGGGAACGGTCAACATCCAAACTATTTTCAACGTATTCATTGCCACTCGCTTAAGCCGGGCTATGTCTGCGGCGTTAAATAGCTCGGCCAGCGTAGGAAACACGACGATGCCGATGGCTGTACCAAACAGGGTTTCTGGTAACTGCTGGAGGTAGTAGGCGTAGAAATATCCGGACGTGCTGCCGGGTGGCAGACCGGAAGTAAGGCGGATGATAAAAAGATCGGCAACCTGGATGCTGCCCAGAGTTATGATGCGCGGGCCCATGAGGCGTACGATTTCGCGTACCCCATCCAGGCGTATGCCCAGCACGGGGCGGTAGCGGAAGCGGTAACGAGTGAGGGCTGGAATCTGTATCAAGATGTGCAACAGACCCCCGACGACTGTGCCCCACGCCAGACCGTGTATGTCGCCACCCATGGTGGGGACAAAAACAAACAGCCCAACGAGATAGCCAGCCTGTAGAGTAATTGGCGCCAACGCCGGGAGAGCGAAATGCTGATGGGCGTTGAGAATGCTGCTTAGCACACCGCTGATACCGAAGAGCGTCGTTTGTAGCAATATGATACGCATTAGCTCCGCCGTCAGCTGCTGCATCTCGACCGGATAATCTGGCACGAGTAAGACACGGGTGAGCCAGGGCGCGAACAAGGCGCCCGCGGCGGAGATGGCGCCCAATACAATCAGCACCAGGGTCAACGTCGCGTTTGCCACGCGAGCCGCAGTGCGCGCATGCTGGCTGGTCAGTCGAGCGGAGTAGACCGGAATAAAGGCAGCAGCAAGCGCGCCACCGGAGATGAGAGTGACGAATACTTCGGGCAATTGATTCGCGGCAGTGAAGGCGTCATAAGCCGGACTGGTGCCAAATTCGCGGCCGATCAGCAGCGTGCGCAAAAGGCCAATGACTTTGTCCAGACCGAAAAAAAGGATGACGATGGTGCTTGATTGGAGCAGGTGGCGGGCACGATTCATGTTGGCGAATTGTAGCCCGCCACCTGCTAGAGGCAAGACGTCTCAACTGTGATTACGTTTAGAATGCGGTATAATGCGCCAGATGTACTAGGTCGATTAAATCGTAGTAGACAGAATATTGAGAGGAGACAGTTCAATGCAAAAACGATTGCTCGTAACACTGCTTTTGGCGGCGGCGCTCATATTGGTTGCTTGTGGCGGTGATGGCAACGGCGGTGATGGCGCCACAGAACCAGCGGGCAACGGAACGGTTGGCGATGCCCAGCGTGGAGAGGAGCTCTACAATATGACAACCATTGCCGATACAGGAGCATCCGGTTGCACCGCATGTCATTCCGTCGAACCTACAGATGATCCGCTCCAACCATCTCCTGTTGGCCCGTCGCATTATGGTCTTGCCGATCGCGCCGGCGACTATGTAGAAGGTATGTCGGCCGAGGAATATATCCGACAGTCCATTGTCGAGCCTGATGCGCACGTGGTGGAAGGCTTTCAGCCTGGCATCATGTATCAGAACTATGCGGACGATCTGAGCGAAGAGCAAATCAATGATCTGGTCGCTTACCTCTTGACGCTCGAAGGCGAATAGACGCCGACCTATCAAATTCGCACAATCAGTGCCCTGTAGCGCCAGCAGGTAGGAAGGTGCTACAGGGCATGTTGTTTATCGGGGCATACAGAGGTATTAACGTCACAAGCGCCATTGGCGAGAGGAACAGGGTATGCAAGCAACTGTCGCGCTCAAGCAAGAAATGTCATTTGCCGGAACCGCGGACAGCGGTTTTACGGTGAATCTGGGGACCAGCCCCATGGTAGGGGGCGCGAACGACGGCTTTCGACCAATGGAGCTGATGCTCATCAGCCTGGCCGGGTGCACGGCGATGGATGTGATTTCAATTCTGCGCAAGAAGCGCCAGGAAATCGACCAGCTTGAAGTCAGGGCGCAGGCGGAACGCACCGCAGAACACCCCAGGGTCTTTACCGATATTTTATTGACCTATGTGGTCTATGGGAGCCAGGTAGACGACACGGCCGTCGCACGCTCAATTGAGCTTTCCGTGACGAAATACTGTGCCGCGCATGCTATGCTTAGCCGATCCGTATCGATACGTCACAGCTACGAAATACGCGCTGATTCTCCTGTGAATCGTGTCTAACTTTCGTCTGCTCACGTAGGAAGCTGTTCTGTTCCGGCAGGCCGAGATAGAATTTCTGCGCGAAGAAGACGGACGAGAAGAAATGAGCTTTCCCCTAATTGACAAGGTCCAATTCGATACGCTGGACGAACGTCTAAAGGTAGTGATGCCTGTTCAACGGAATTGGGCATATCTAGGTGTATACTCGGTGCTGTTGGTAAGCTGGATCGGCGTGACGGTTTGGATGCTGGCGCTGCTTTTTGGCACGTCTGTCAGCGAACTGTCGACGCAATTTGTGATTGTCTGGATTCTGATACTGTTGATATGGGCTTATATCTGGTACCGGCTGGGCCGTAGTGTATGGCGTTGGTGGCAATATTACGCGGCTACGCGGGAAGTTCTGTTTATCGATAAAGACGTACTGATCGTTCGCCGCCCGCTGTCATTACTCGGCGTAACGGATGCGTACGACATGGAGCACGTCAGCCCGTTCTACTATAACGAGAAACACCGGTCGGTCGCCTTTGATTACGGTTCGCGAAGGAGTCTTTTCGGCAACGGGATCGCACGTCAAAGCGCTCAGAGGCTTATTAAGTATCTGAATGATCGATTTTTCCCTCATGCCGGGGAAACAGATGATTACTAAGAAACACTATTCGGTCAGGTAGACGTCTTTTGTGGCAAAAAAGTCGGCGGCAAGTACGAATAGAATCGTAGAGTAAAGGACGACGATGGCGGGGGCCAACGCCTGAGCGGGAGTGAATGAACCGCTTACTACGGCAGTTGAAATTGCCCGAAAAGGCCAAAATACGGCGTCGAAAATTGTACCAATGAGTTGTCCGCCGCTACTTGCCAACCATTCGGCCAGCCCGTTCAGGGCGTTTCCCGGCGCCATATAACCTTCCCTGTATAACCAGCCAGCCAGTGTATAGAAGCGATCGGAGACCCATTGAATCACGGCGGCGTCCAGTTGGCGCCCGAAAAGGATGATAGCCAGAAAGCCATAGACATAGACACGCGACCAACCAGAAGTGACCAGATCGGAGGCGTGCAGGGCGAGCGCGATTGCAAGAAGGTCCGCTGCGAGCCAGAGCGGAGGCAACTCCAGAATTCGCCCCAGGGTCAACGCTGGCCCATCGAAGGTGGCGAGCAGGGCAACGATAACTTGTAGACCAAGGGTGAAGAGCAGGCTAGTTATCAGCACAGCCACCAGGTGCTCGACCCGGCTGGGTAGCCGCGCCAGAATAGGATAGTTGACTGCCTGATTCGCCCGGCTGGCTACGGAAAGTGTGATCAGAAAGGCAGCTGCGGCACCGAAGAGCCCAATTACCAACACGTAATACGCGGGTTCTGGAGTGGACTGGCGGGGATCAAAGGACAGGCGCCAGAAAGCCAACGCCAGCACTATATATATGACACCCGCCAGCGACAGCAGTAGGCGACGTAATAGATAGGCGATTAGGGTCAGGATCCGTTGTGCCATTGCACAGCCTCGGCGTAAATTTCTTCCAGAGTAGTCCGCTTCTGAGCAACACCGACGATATCAAAGCCCATTCCCACGAGCAGACTCAGGACATAACGTCGAAGGCGAATCGCCTCGTTGCTAAGCGTAATTTGCCGGCCGTCGATGTGAATATCGGGATGCAAAGATGTGAGCATTGCCTCTGCCGGCTGAAGCTCTTGATCGACCTGAATGGTAACGTGCGGTCGCAAGGCAAGCGCTTCGGCCATGGATCCACGATAATGGATGCGACCCTGCTTCAGAATGATCAAGTGACTGCAAGTCTGGGTTACCTCTCCCAACTGGTGCGAACTCATCAGAACCGTCTGTCCCCCAGCGCCAATACGTTGAATCATGCGTTGGACGTCTGCCTGACCTTCCGGATCGAGACCGTTGGACGGCTCGTCAATCAACAACACAGACGGCGCACCGATGAGACTCTGGGCCAGCGCCAGGCGCTGCCGCATGCCTTTTGAGCACTGGCCGATATGTTTGGAGGATGAATCTAGTAATTTGACCTGGGCCAGCGCATCGCCAACGGTCTGCTCTATGGCGTTGCTCGAGATATTGCTCAGCCGGGCAATCATTGCCAGATATTCGTCTACACGCATCTGGTTTGGAAACAGGAGGCGCTCGGGCTTGTAACCGATCCCGGGCCAGTAACCGTGCGTGGGCCGTATTTCGCCTGAATCCGGGTTAAGGAAGCCCGCGATCAGTTTGAACAGGGTCGTTTTGCCCGCGCCATTGGGCCCAAGGACACCCAAAACCTGTCCGCGTGGAACGGTGAAGGAAACCCGGTCCACGGCAATGAGCGAAAAATAGCGCTTCGTGACATTGTCAATCGTAATCACACCAGGGTCCTTTCTTGCCTTAGACAAAGCCGAGCTGGGCGGCCCTGATCGGCGCCCCTTAAGGCCGCGGGTTAGTTTACCACAGCAACCAAGCGTAGCAACGATATGCTCGCGTGCGGGCCAGCGGCCGAAGGAAACCGCGGCTACGGCTATTCGACCGCGCGTTAGCCGCCTGCTATAATATCACATTTGAGTGCGGCCCGACCTGGCGATGGGCAGTACACATAGCTTTGCAAAGAACTGATTGCGAGGATCAGAATAATGAATTTACAGCCTTTGGCGCCTTATCTAAGCATTGCCGAGATCATTCTAGCCGTCGTGTTGATCGTCCTTGTTCTGTTACAGAGCAAGGGCTCTGATCTTGGCGGTTTCATGGGTGGAGGCGGCGATTCAGGCGGCTACCGTACCAAGCGCGGTGTGGAAGCGACTTTGCACCGTTTGACAATCTACTTCTGTGTGGCCTTCTTTATTTTAACGTTGCTCACCTTCGTCGCGTGGGGACAGGCCTCTTAGCGAAGGTCAGCTGATGACCTCGAAGCCCAATATTCGCTGGCAGCTGTTGTTGGCCGTCGTCTGTCTGGGCCTGGTACTTTCGCTCCTGTCGTTCCAGGTGCAGTCGGTCGGCCTTTGCACCACACGCGTCCCGGCTGCCGGTGGAAGCCTGGTGGAGGGAATCGTCGGCGCACCACGCTACCTAAATCCACTGTTGAGCGATCCAAATCCAGTTGATCGCGAAGTCACGAGCCTTATTTTCGATGGGCTAACGCGCTACGGCGAGGGCGGCGAGCTGGTTCCTTCCCTGGCCCGCGATTGGCAGGTCAGCGAGGATGGCCGAACTGTACAATTTGACCTGCGACAAGATGTCGCCTGGCACGACGGTGAACCGTTTACGGCTGCGGACGTCGCCTTCAGTTATGGACTACTACAAGATGATCTCTTTCCTGCGTCTGAGACGCTGAAGGCGTTGTGGCAGACGGTCACAATCAGCCAGACCGGGCGCTATAGTGTCACTTTTACATTGCCTGAACCGTACTCGCCGTTTCTGGACGCGACGACGCGTGGTATCGTCCCATCGCATGTGTTGGGCGACGTTGGCGCAGACCAGATTGCCGAGCACTCGTTCAGTCGCGCCCCGATTGGTACAGGACCATTCATGGTGCCGCCCGGCGAAAATTGGCAGCGGAGCGGACGATTGCATCTGACGCCTAATCCGGCGTTCTGGATGCAGGGCGTCAGTCTTGATAACGTGGAACTACGGTTCTTTCCCGATCTAGCTACCCTGGTAGAAGCTTTTGAGGCCGGGGAAGTACAGGCCCTTAATAGCGTGCCAGCGCCTGCGTTTACTGAAATTGCGACACAAAGCGCAGCCCGACTATACACGACGACCCGACCTCGCTATACCCAGTTATTGTTCAACCTGAGTGAGACAGGCATGCAGGCGCTGCGCCAGCGTGAAGTACGCCAGGCGCTGGCCACGGCTGTAGATCGCGAGGCGCTCATTGACCAGGCTTTGCGCGGCCAGGGTGTGGCGCTTGACGGACCATATACGCCTGACTCCTGGGCGTATAATCCGTCGGCGCTGACTGTCTATGCCCACTCACCGGTCTCTGCCACGCAATTGCTGGAACAGTCCGGCTGGACGTTGACGGAAGGCGCCCAGGTTCGGCAATCAGACGATCTGGCTTTCAGTATTCGGCTGGTTCTTGTTGACGATCCGGTTCAGCGCGCTGTCGCGGCCGCTGTGGCGCAGCAGTGGGCGCAAGTAGGTGTGGAGACGCAACTCGACCCGCTACCTTTCGAAGGGTATGCGACTGCCCTTGCAGAACGGAATTTTGACGTGGCATTGATGGAAGTGACCACTGATAATGATCCGGACCTTTACGACTTCTGGAGTCAGCCAGCTATCGTGAGCGGTCAAAATTATGCGGCTTGGAACAGTCGTCGCGCGAGTGAAGCGTTGGAACAAGCGCGGCAAACGTGGGATATCGCGGAGCGTCGCGCCTACTATGACGTTTTCTTGCAAGCTTTTAGTGGGGCATTGCCGGCAATAAGCCTTTACCAGCATGTTTACACGTATGCGGTCAGCGACGAGGTGCAAAACGTGGATATTGGTCGTATCGACCATCCTCGCGAACGATACGCCAGCATGCACGACTGGTTCTTGCTTTACCGCGACGTGGCGGTGAGTTGTCCGCAACCAAGCTCGGAAGCACAAGCTATCAATTAAGCCCACGACTTAGCGCGTAGATCTGGCTGTGGATGGCCGCGGCCTCGCCCTCGCCGGCAAGGCGCGGTTGCCCGCTACCCTGGATTACGGCCGGGAGAAATCGGATTTGACGCATCCCGTTTTCGTCAAACCAAACGTTGAGGATGGCGGTCTGCGCCGGGCCCGTGATGTTAAAGGCGAAGTTGCCCAATCCATAGACGATGACGCCGTCACCACGAAACTCGACTCCCTGCAAAATATGTGCATGGTGGCCAATAACCAGGCTTGCGCCCCCGTCTATCGCAGCGCGCGCCAGAGTCGCCTGCTCACGACTGGGCGAGGGAACATACTCATAGCCGCTGTGAAGCATTACGATCACGTGATCCACCTCGTCTGACAGACTCTGAATGTCGGCGGCGACGATTTGAAGATCGGCCCAGGCGAGGCCGGGCGTCTGTGGACCCGCCGTCCAGGAATACGTATCAAAGTAAGGCGGATTACCTTCCACGGGCACGTTCACGTAGCCCAGAAAGCCTAGAGTGACGCCATTCATCTCTACGACATGGGGCCGGCGAGCAGCATTGCCGTCGGCGCCAGCGCCGATGGCAGCCACGCCTTCAGCCTGCAAGAGATCAAGACCTTGCAGGAGGGCCTGCGGCCCGAAGTCGAGGGCATGATTGTTGGCCAGGGAAACGAGGTCGAAACCGGCCTCTGATAGTGAGCGAGAGGCGGAAGGCGGTGCGCGGAACGTGTAGCTTTTGGCGACCGGTTCGCCAAGATCGCCAAGCGCGGATTCAAGGTTGCCGATTGTGTAATCGGCCTGCTGAAGCGTCGAGGCGACGAAAGAAAAGGGAAAGCCAAGATCGCCGGCGGCGATGGACGCGCCGAGAGCGCGATCCAGCATGATGTCTCCAACCGCAGCTAGGTGCACGTCGCCAGGTCTAGTTGTTATCTGCAACTGTTGAGCCAGCTCCATGACCGGCTGTTCAATCCCCAGCAGAGCATGAAGTGACCATGGCTGCTGTAGAGGGTAGTCTGGTTCGGCAATGTGGCGGCCGTCGATGGTTAGGGCACGTTGAGCAGGTGTAAGCGCGTACCAGGGGAGCACCGCGACGAGATCGTGTCCATTGGCTTGAATCTCTTGAGCTTGAGGAAGCGTAACGCCATCCCAATCTGTCGCAAAGGGCACTGTAAGCGCAAGCGGCATGCTGCCTATTAAAACACCGTCGCCGCCGGAAAGAAGCGCTGCTTGAGCGTCGCCTTGATTCAAAAGTGCCTGTGGGTCAGTTGATGGGATGACGCGCCAACGCGCGCCGGCCCCTGTTAAGGCTGCCGCTGCAAGCACTTCCTGCTCCCAAAATGGAGGCACTGCAACAATTAATGGCTGAGGGAGGGTAGGCGTGGCGGTGGGCAAAGAAGTTGCAATGGCTGTTAGCGTAGGCGTCGCGGTAGCCAGGAGGGGTTGAGTCGTGTTTGCAGCCTGCGGGAGAGACGGGGAGCTATTGATCGCCGTCGTCGCGGTGCTCGCAGGTAGCATGGCGGCTACAGACGGAGCGGGGACTCTGTCGCTGTTGGCATTCTGACAGGCAGCAAACAGCGACAAAAAGCAAATCGCGGCAAGAATGGCTGCCGCTATTTGACGAGACATGGTTGGGGTTGCTCTTGTTGAAGATATTCAGAGATGGTCAAATTATCGGCAGCCAGCGTCAACGCCAGTTCAGGACCAACGTATCGATAATGCCACGGCTCGTGGTAAAAAGCAGTGCGTTCAAAAGCATCGGCTGGGTAGCTCATCGTAAAGCCATACTCTGGGGCATGATTGGCAAGCCATTGACCCTCGCCGGTCTGGGCAAAAGCGGGATGGAACTGGATATTTTCATCACCAATCATGTATTTTAGCTCAGGTGAACCAAAGTCGACTGTCGTGCCTAATTGGTGCTCGCTGTGACCCGGCGGCGCGCTCAGGTTACGCGCCCAGTCTGGATATTGTTCCAACCATTTTTGTAGCGCCAGCGACTGTGCTGAATAGCTGCGAAAACCAGAAATAATTTGGGGTGAAAGGCCATCTGCTTGCATGGCTTCGATAACCTGCTGCAGGGGCTCTACGATAACGGCGCGCACTTCTGTCGGATAGCCCAACGTCACATTGTTGGAGAAGTAGTCTGAAAGCGGGACCAGATCCTTAGGCACGTAATCACGACTGAGACCAAATTCGCGGGTTACCAGGGTAAGCAGGCCGTCACCAGGTATACGTTCCAGGCAGTTTACCGACGGAGCGGTCGGGGTTGGGATAGTCGTCGCGGTCGTAGTCGCCGCAGCAGGCGGCGTTGGGGACGCCGTGCGGGTGGGAAACGGAGTAGGCGAGGAGGGAAGGGTCATTGCAGTTGGGCGTACTGCCGTAGTGGCGGAAGCGGCCGGTCCACTTATCGTGACTAAAGTGACAGTATCAGGCGGCGCCGCGTTCGGCGGTAGCGTGCAAGTTGATAGCACGCTAATGAAGCAACCTAGCATTAAGATAAACAGAAAAGTCCATCTATTCATCGCCCCGGCGCTCGGGGGCTTCGGCGGGTTCAGACACACTGACGCCCCACCCCCCACCTCCCGGAGATTCGATGGTGACGACATCGCCGGCTTGTAATGATAGGGAGACTTTGCCGGCGAGTTGGCGTTCAATGCCGTCATGGAGGACAGTATTACGCCCAGTCTGGCCGGGTTGACCGCCATAAAGGCCATACGGTTGGTGACTGCGGCGCTCGCTGGTAATCGTGACTGTGGCGGGCGTGAGAAAGCGGATGCGCCGGAGGAGCCCTTCTCCACCGTGATGACGTCCTCGTCCGCCGGAGCCAACGCGCAGCGCGTAGGCTTCTACCCGGAGGGGAAAAGTCGTCTCCAGAGCCTCAACCGGTGTATTGCGGGTATTGCTCATATGGGCGTGCATGCCGCTGCCTCCAGAGCCTTGCGGCCCAGCGCCGATGCCCCCGCCAACCGTCTCGTAATAAGCGAAAGGTTGGTCGTCGTGAGCGCCGCCAAAGGCGAAATTATTCATCGTGCCCTGGCTTGCGGCTGGAACGTGTGCGGGTAGCGCGTTCGCGAGCGCACCCAACACGACGTCCACAATACGTTGCGAAGTCTCCACGTTCCCGGCGGCTACGGCGCGGCCTGGCGGTGGATCGAGCAAGGAGCCCGGTGGGATAATCACGACGATTGGCGCAAACACCCCTTCGTTCATAGGTAAATCACGCTCGAGTAGTGCGAGTGCGACGCAGCGAAGGCAATAGACCACAGCGGAGTGCACGATTGCGGGTACAGCGTTCACGTTGCCATATACCGCCGGAGCAGTACCGCTAAAGTCGGCCTCGAGCGTCTTTTCCCTGATTGTCAGCCTGAGATGGATCGGAATCGAGCGCTGACCGTGCCCATCGTCGTCCAGGTAGTCGACGAAACTGTAGTCACCGTTGGGAATGAGCTGTACCGCGGCTTCCAACATGGCTCTGGCATAGTCGATGAGGTTTTGCGCCTGTGAGAGCGCTTGCTGAAGGCCGTATCTCGCGACGATCTGCTGCAGACGCCGGGCGCCGGTCGCGTGCGCCGCCAACTGGGCTGCAAGATCGCCTTCGCGCTCGGCGGGCGTGCGCACGTTGCGGAGTAGTAGCTTCCAGACGGCCTCGTTGAGGCGCCCATTCTGCACAAGCTTGAGCGGCGGGATGATAACTCCTTCCTGGTATAGCTCTGTCGAGAGAGGCATGGAACCAGGTGACATGCCGCCTACGTCAGCGTGGTGGGCACGACTGGCGACGAAGAATTGCGGTGAAGGGTGCCCTGACGACAACCGTGGCTCTTCAGCGAAAATGGGGGAGACGAGTGTTATGTCCGGAAGATGGGTGCCGCCGAGATAAGGATCGTTCAGGATAACGACATCGCCGGCTTGAAAAGGTTGGCAATGGTCGATTGCAGCGCGGACGGACGCCGGCATGGCGCCAAGGTGGACGGGGATATGGGCGGCCTGAGCCAGCATTTGTCCGTCGCCAAGAAACAGGGCGCAACTGAAATCCAGCCGCTCTTTGATATTTGCGCTATAAGCCGCTCGTTCCAGCGCCCCACCCATTTCCTCGGCGACAGAGGCAAAGAGGTGATTAAAAACGGAAAGCGTAGCAGCGTCGGTCATGTGACAAGCGAGACAGCGGAGCTATTCGTGGAAGACGGGTAGGTTGCCCAGAGCAATGATCCTAGACCAATCGTGGTTGCCTTCTGTGAAGACGGCGGCAATCCGCGTGACGGCGCCATTCGATTTTTCGACGATCTTTTCCATGCCTCTAAGCGTGCTTCCTGTGCTGATGACATCGTCGACGATGATCACACGTTTGCCTTCAACGAGATGCTGGTCTTTTTCGTCGAGATAGAGCGTTTGCCTCTTGCCTGTCGTAATCGATACCGTTTCCGCGCTCAGTGCGTCACCCATGTAGGTCTTGTAGTTCTTGCGAAGCACAACGTAAGGAAGGCCCATGAGGGCGCTCATTTCATAGACGAGTGGCATGCTTTTGGCTTCGGCAGTTAACAGAACATCGGCTTCTGCGTCTTTGAGTCGCTCGGCTAAGGCAGCCGCCGCCGCTTTGGCCACGTACGTGTCACCAAGCATATTAAAGATGGCAATTCGTATTCCAGGTGCGACTTCGAAAAGAGGCAAATGGCGTGTCAGACCTGCCACTTCAACAGTATAGCGTTCTCGTCTGGTCATGAAGTAGGTCTCCTAAATGCGTTCAGCGCCTTAGTTTAACCGCACAGATGATACGCGGCAAAAACGGCTGCGGTGTTAGAATTGAGAGTATGGAGAGCTGTTGACGTGAAACGAGAATGTGAGGGTTACAGTTGATGAAGGCAGTTATTGTTCGGCAGAAAGAAGGTAAGCCGTTCCTGGAATGGGGAGATGTCGAGGACGTGACGTATGGCGCGGACGAAGTGCTTTTAGAGATTAGAGCCAGCGCTGTGAACCGGGCGGATCTTTCACAGGCGCGTGGCAATTATCCGCCGCCGGCTGGAGTCACAGAAATCTTGGGCCTCGAGGCAAGCGGCGTTGTGAGCGCAGTGGGTAGCCAGGTCATGGATTGGCAGCCCGGAGACCGCGTGTGCTGCCTTTTATCCGGGGGCGGATATGCGGAGCGCGTGGCAGTTCCGGCAGGCATGCTCATGCGGCTGCCGGACGATTGGAGCTTCGAGCAGGGCGCAGCAATTCCCGAGGTGTGGTTGACGGCGTTTGTGAACTTGTTTCAGGAGGGAAATCTACAGGAGGACGAGACCGTGCTGATCCATGCCGGCGGCAGCGGAGTGGGAACGGCGGCGATACAGTTGGCGCGCGTGGCGGGGGCTACCGCGCTGATTACGGCGGGAACAGAGGAAAAGCTAGAAACAGGCCGAGGGCTTGGGGCGTCGCTGGGCGTCAACTACAAAGATGAGGATTTTTCCGCGAGGGTGATGGCTTTCACCTCGGGCGCGGGCGTAGATCTTATTCTGGATCCAGTAGGGAGTGACAATTTCTTGCGCGATATCGAGATACTTCGCGAACATGGGCGGCTCGTCATTATTGGTCTCTTAAGCGGAGGGCAGGCGCAGATCAATCTGGGGCATGTCTTGTCAAAGAGTCTGCGCATCATTGGTTCGCGGCTTCGCACACGACCCGTTACAGAAAAAATTGCGATAACCACGGCTTTCGTCGAGCGATTCTGGCCTCTCTTCAAAGCAGGCATCTTGAAGCCGGTCATCGACCGTGTATTCACGATGCCCAATGCCAACGAGGCGCACAATTATGTGCTTCAAAACCGTAATATCGGAAAGGTGATTTTGACCCGTTCAGTGGATTTGGGCCAGGAGTAAGCGCTCGGCGCGCGCAAGCGCCTGTTCCACGCGTTCGATGTCGGCAGCCGGGCCGCCGCCCTGCGCATATTGCGGCGATCCACCACCGGCCGCGCTTCCCAGTACCTGCAGCGCCGACTTCAGAAGCTCGTTCATGGCCCCCGGAGCTTTTTCAGCGCGGGCGAAGAGGAGTTGGGCTTTTTCACCGGAGAGACCAAGCAAAGCCACCGCACCGGGATTCTCCACAAGTCGATTGGCAAGGACCTTTAAATCATCAGGATCCTTATCCTCAAAGGCTTGTGTTATGATTCGATAGCCGTTCTTCTCGGTTGCGTTGTGTAAGAGGTGACTGCCGAGCAGCTGCATCAATTCGATGCGCTGAAGTTTCGACTGGCGGTGGGCCTGTTTCACCTCTTCGCGTAATCTAGCGACAGACTGCTCAAGCTCCGAGTAGCCGGTGGTAAAGTCGGCTGCCAGATGCGTAATGATACGGTTCTTGCGCCGGTAGTCGATCAGGGCCCGTCTACCGCAACAGAATTCGACACGCAACTGGTCACGGCGGGGCTCAAGTTTGACTACTTTGACCAGGCCAACGGCGCCAGTTCGCGAGACATGAGTTCCTCCGCATGCCGTCAAATCAAATTTCTCTATGTCGATCAGGCGCACTGTGTCGCCGTCCACGGCCGGTAGCTTGCGCAGACTCATTTCTTCTGCTTCGTGCACGGGCACCATGTGGATTCTGATTCGTCGATCTTCCCAAATAATCTGATTGGCGAGCGATTCGGTTGCCTCGATTTCTTCAGGTTTCAGATCGCCACGGTTAAGGTCAATGGTGACACTGTTTTCACCGAGATGGAAGCCAACGGTGCGGGCAGAAGCGACTTGGATGAATGCCTGCGAGAGAATATGCTGTCCAGTATGCTGCTGCATATGATCGAAGCGCCGTTCCCAATCAATTTCGCCATTTATCTCTTCTGTCCAGATCTCACCGTCGAGCACGTGCACGACCGATCCGTCTCCATCTCGAATGAACACGTCTTTAACATGGACGCCGTTGATTTGACCTCGATCGGCCGGCTGTCCGCCTGAGGTTGGGTAGAAATAAGTTTTGTCCAGAATGAGGGCGGGCTGCTGGTCATGGCGAGTGCGCTCGACGACTCTGGCATCGAACGACCGAGTGTAGGCGTCTAGATAAAAGCAACGCTGGGTCATGATTTTCTATCGGAATCCAGGGGGAAGGCTCTTGTGGGAAGGGTAAAGTTAAATCGGCTACCACCGCCTGGGGCATCGTCGACCCATATTTGACCACCATGAGCTTCCACGGCAAGGCGACAGAAGGCGAGGCCGAGGCCCATACCTTTCGGAGCATTCTTGCCTTGTAGCCGCCGAAATTTCTCGAAGATGACTTCGCGATAACGCGGTGGAATACCCTGACCCTGATCGTTCACTGAAACGAGCACAAAGTCGGGTGATTCCAGGGGTTGGAGCATGATCGTCACCTCCCGAGTTTCGGGCGTATATTTGCTGGCGTTGTCCAGCAGGTTAATCAGGACACGAGAGATCATATCGGCGTCCACGAACACTCGGGGCAGGTCTTCAGCGATCTGAACACTTAGGTTGACCCGCCGTCTTTCAAGCGCAGGCTGCACAATTTCCTGTGCATCTTCGATCAGCGTTGCAATTTCAACGAATCCAGCCTCGCTAATTGGATGCCCGGCCTCCAGGTGGGTGATATCTAATAATGATCTGATCAGCGTTTGCAAGCGGCGGCTGCTGCGGGCCGCGATATCGACGATGGAGTCCAGGACAGGATCGACGTCGGTGGGAAGTTCGTATCGAAGAAGCTCGAGGCTGGAAATGATGTTGCCCAGCGGACTCTGAAGGTCATGCACGAGCATCGCCATTAGATCGACGCGCATCTCCTCAAGCTCGATTTGCTGGGAGATATCACGATAAATCCACTGCAGAACTTCCGTTTCGCCTGAAAGCGTACGTTTGGCGTAGCCCTCCACGGGCACGGCCGATCGCGACTTAGTGGCAATGTCAGCTACGAACTTGTGTACGCCATCCGTATCGATTTCCTGGAGTTGCGGGATACGATCCTGCGGAGGCGTCTCGCGCTCGGAATGTAAAGATAAAATGGGAAGTCCAATCAACTCGTTGCGAGGATAGCCGAGAAATTCCTGAGCCCGGCGGTTTGCTTCTACAATGACGCCATGAAGATCGGTCAGTAAGATAGGATTTACGCTATCCTCGAAGAGGCTCAAGTATCGTTCTTCAGCTGCCTGAGTTCGGGCAAATTGCTGGGCGTTGGCCAGTGCACTGCTGGCCAAGTTAGCCAGATTTACCCATAGTTGCAGGTCGTCCTCTGTAAAGGTGCCCTGGCGCGGGTTGATTGCCTGAATCGTTCCCAGGACCTCACCCTTAACCTGAAGCGGAGCGCAGATGATCGCTCGTGTGTCGTGCCCGGTGCGCTTATCGGCCTGGCGATAGAAGCGCGGATCGCTGGCCGTGTCTTGCACCAGGGCCGGTTGTCCATGTTCCATTACCCAACCGGATATCCCCTGGTTGGAAGGAAGGCGCAAACCTAAAATCTTGTCACTACCGATCCCTTCGGCAATCTCATACACCAACTCATTGCGCTGTTTGTCGACTAAGGCGATTGAAAGCGCCTCGGCATTGAGCAGTTCATTCATCTGGGCGAGGAGCGACTGCAATATCTCGCTTGTATCGAGGGTTGAGTTAATGACCTGGCTCGCTTCATTTAGCAAAGCGGACGCTCTTAACTGTCGCTGCGTATCTTCATAGAGCCTGGCATTTTCGAGGGCAGCAGCCAATTCGCCTGCGAGGCGCTGATTCTCCTCATATAATCGAGCGCTTTCAATCGTACTTGCAGTCTGATTCGCTATTGCGTCCAAAAGGTCAATTGCCTGCCTATCAAATTGGGCTCGTCCGGGCCGCATCATGGTGATGGCGCCGACACAGCGCGAACGAATGACAAATGGTGAGCATAGGGCCGAACCTGGTTCTTGTGGCGATTGATGTTTGGAGCCGGTCAACCAACGTTCGTCCTGACGCGTATCCTCGACGACGCCGCTAGACTGGCACTGGATAGCCCAGTCTATCAAACCATACTCGACGAAATCCTCCAGGAAAGGTTTCTGGTGAACCTCAATTTTTCCATTGCGCAGCAACCACGCGAATTCAGGTTCTTGCCGGTCATTTAGAACAATTAATGCGCCGGAATACGCCTGGAGTTCTTCGAGCGAAATCCGTAGGATGCGCGGAAGTATCGTGTTGACGTCGAGACCGCCTGCAACGACCTGCTTCAGCATATCGCTAACAAGGTATAGAGTCTGAAGACGCGCCGTATCGCGGTCGTTTGTCACGATAATTTCGCTGCCGCGTTGTTCCATACTGACCTTATTGTAAACCGTGCCTGATACATGTTCAATAGGTATCAATTAGATACCCGTTATCCGGTAGACACACAGCAGGCATTTTTCAGGACGGCGTGGGGCGTAGCATACCGCGCAATAGTTCGACCTGTCGCGGTTTGTCAACGTCCATCGCTAGCTCGGGAAACGGACTATTGATTATGCGCACCGGCGCATCCAGCAGGCGGGAGGCGAGCTGTTCTATTTCGGAAACTGTC
>JAICPS010000446.1 GCA_025929715.1 Anaerolineae bacterium
AGCGTAGGGGCGGTTCGCGAACCGCCCCTACAGCAGGATTGGGAACCGACTGTACACTTTCGCCCACTCTGTTTTGGGTTAAAATAGACATATGATTGTGAGAGGCAAGTTCGCCCTACTCTTCTTAGCGCTCGTCGTCCTTCTGGCGCTGACGCGTCCTGTTGCCGCGCAAGAGGCCGGGGCTGAGGTGCTGGTGCTGAGCGCCGAGGGCGCCGTTACGCCCGCCATGCTCAGCTACCTGGAGCGTGGCGTCGCGGAGGGGGAAGAACGCGGCGCTCCCGTGCTGGTCGTGCTCAACACGCCTGGCGGCGCGGTGGACACCACCCAGCGCATCATCCAGCTATTCCGCAACGCAAACATACCCGTGCTGGTGTTTGTGGGCCCGGCCGGCGCCCAGGCCGCTTCGGCCGGCAGCCTGATCACTCTGGCGGCGCACGCCAGCGGTATGGCCCCGGAGACGGTTATCGGCGCGGCGTCGCCTGTGACCGGCGAAGGGCAGGACATCCCCGAAACCCTGTACCGCAAGCTGGTTGAAGACCTGAAGGCCACCGCCCGCGGACTGGCCGACCGCCGCGGCGAAGATGCGGTCGCGCTGGCCGAGCAGATGATCGAAGATGCTCGCGCCGTCAACGGCCGCGAGGCGCGCGAGGCCGGGCTGATCGACGCCGTCGCCGCCGACGTCCCCGAATTTTTGCAGGAGGTGGACGGGCTGACGGTCCAGGTGAACGACGAGCCCTGGACGCTGCAGACGGCGGACGCTACGCGCACGCCTTATGCGATGAACGTGGTGGAGGGTGCGCTGCACGCCCTGTCCAACCCGCTGCTGCTCAGCATCCTACTGCCCCTGGGCATCACGGCGATCATGATCGAGCTGCGCTCTCCGGGCGGCTGGGTCGCCGGCTTTGTGGGCGTGCTCTCGCTGGGAATGGCCTTTTACGGGTTGGGACAGCTGCCGGTGAACTGGCTGGGGCTGGGCTTGGTCGTTCTTGCCTTCGTGCTGTTTCTACTGGAAGTGAAAACGCCGGGCGTCGGTGCGCTGGCGCTTGCGGGCGCGGGCACCATGCTTGCCGGCCTGCTGCTGTTATTTAATTCGCCCGCTTCGCCCGAATTTGTGCGCCTCTCGTTGCCCGCGGCGATTACCATCACGGTGAGCACGTCGGCCATCTTCCTTTTTATTATAGGGATGGCGCTCCGCGCTCAGCGCCAGAAGCCGGCGACCGGGCGTGAGGGAATGCTGGGCCAGGCGGGGCACGTGCGCAAGACGCTTGTGCCTGCCGCCTCCGGCCGCATGCGCTTCACGGGCACGGTGCTCGTCCACGGCGAGCTGTGGCGAGCGGAGGCCGACGACGCCCTGGAGCGCGACGAGGAAGTGGTCGTGACCGGCATCGACGGCTTTACGCTGCGCGTTGCGAAGAAGGATGAGGCGGCGGTCGATGGGCGCTAGTCCCTCATTCTGGCCTGTTGTGGGGCGGTCGGAGACCGGTCCGAGCGAGTAGGAATCTTCATGAAATTCACCATTAACATCGACGGACATGAAGAAGAGCTGGAAGTCACGCGACAACAGGATCGCCTGCGCATCACGCGCGATGGGCGGACGACCGAAGCGCGCGTCGTGTACCGCGATGGGCCGCATTTTGTGCTGGAGTACGAGGAGCAGGTGGGCGACCACGTCCAGCGCCGCCGCCTGCGGGCTGCGGGTTATTCGGACGGCGACCACCGGCAGCTCTGGGTTAACGGCAGCAACGTCTACTACGAAAGGCTGCGGCAGGGAGGCGCGCCGGCAGGAACAGGCGCCGCTGCGGCTAGCCTATCCGCCCCCATTCCCGCAGTCGTCTCTGAAATCCTGGTCAGCCCCGGCGAGCAGGTGATAGCCGGGCAAAAATTAATTCTGCTGGAATCAATGAAAATGATCCTCCCCATCCAGGCCCCCCGCGACGGCAAAGTCACCGCGATTCACTGCGAGGCGGGTGAGGCGGTGGAGGCGGGGGTGGAATTGATAGAGATGGGAGAAGCATGAATTCGCAGCGCCTAGAACGCCTACAAGACGAAATCCTGCATCACGGCCTCGACGGATTGGCCCTTGTGCCGGGGCCAAATCTCTTTTACCTGAGCGGCATTGATGCTCATTTGAGCGAGCGGCCGCTGGTGCTGTTCTTGCCGGTGGACGACGAGCCGGCGATCATTATTCCGCGGCTGGAGGCGAGCAAAGCGCGCGAGGCGGGCGTTGCGGAGGAGCGCATCTTCGCCTGGCGCGACGAGGAGGGCTATTCGGAAGCGTTCCAGCAGGCGTGCGCGTTTCTGGAACTTTCGGATTATCTGCTGGGCGTGGAGTCGCTGCGCATGCGCGTGCTGGAGCTGGAGCTGCTGCGGCGCTACGCGCCGGGGCTGAGCACGGCGCACGCCGAACCGGTGCTGGACGCTCTGCGGGTTAGGAAAGACGCACAAGAGCTGGAAGCCATGGACCGCGCCGCCGCCATCGCCGAAACGGCTATGGAGCGGCTCCTGCCGCAACTGAAAGCCGGCGTCACCGAACGCCAGGCGGCGGGGATCCTCTCGCGTGAGCTGCTGGACGCCGGTTCGGCCGGGCTGCCCTTCGGTCCTATTGTTGCCTTCGGGGCGAACAGCGCCGTACCGCACGCCGTCGCCGGCGATATTACGCTGCGCGAGGGCGACCTGCTGCTATTCGACTGGGGCGCCAGCGTTGGCGGTTACGCCTCTGACATCACGCGCACGTTTGCCTTCGGCGAAATTGACGCCGAGATGCGGCGCGTCTATGATCTGGTGCAGGCGGCGAACGCCGCCGGGCGCGAGGCGTCTCGGCCTGGCGCGTCGGGACAGGAGATCGACCGCGCGACGCGCGCCGTGATTGCCGATGGCGGGTACGGCGACTATTTCATCCACCGCACCGGACACGGCCTGGGGCTGGAAGTACACGAGAATCCCGGCATAGTAGAGGGGAATACGGACCCACTGCCGGAGGGCGCCGTTTTCACGGTCGAGCCCGGCATTTACCTGCCCGGTCGCGGCGGCGTGCGCATCGAGGACAACGTGGTGCTCACATCCAACGGCCACCGCTCGCTGACGTCACTGCCGCGTGATTTGATTACATTGCCAGTGTAGATAGAGCTAGAGCTGGTAGAACGTTAGCTCTGGCTCTGGCTCTCGCAAATTCAGGAGGAATTTTCATGCCCGATTGGACAAAGCGTAGACGGCTGGAAGCGGCCGTGGCGGGAGAAGCGGTCGACCGCCTGCCGGTGGCCCTCTGGCGCCATTGGCCGGGCGACGATCAGGATGCGGCCGCTCAGGCCGCGGCTCACGTCAAGTGGCAGATCGATCACGACTGGGACCTCGTAAAGGTCTCACCGTCCAGCAGCTACTGCCTCGACGATTGGGGCATCGAGACGCGCTGGACGGGGCACGTGGAGGGCACGCGCGAGTATACAACGCGCGTGGTGACGGAGCCGGCGGACTGGACGCGGCTGAAGCCGCTGGATCCGTCGCAGGGCATGCTGGCGACGCAGATCCGCGCCCTGGAGCTGGTGCGCCAGGCTCTCGGGGAGGAGACGCCGATTTTGGCGACCATCTTTTCTCCGCTGGCGCAGGCACGTAACCTTGCCGGCGACGAGATGATGTTGAGCCACATGCGCAGCAGCACCGAGCAGTTCATGGCCGGCATGCGCACGATCCTGGACTCCACTTTGCGCTTTGTCGACGCCGCGCGCGGCGCGGGCATCAGCGGCATCTTCTACGCCATCCAGCACGCGCACTACGCGCTGATGAGCCCGGTGGAATACAAGAGTTTCGGCGAGCCGTTTGACGAGCGCATCCTGGGCGAAGCCAGCGATCTGTGGCTGAACATGGTGCACCTGCATGGCGAGGGCGGCGTCATCTTCGACGTGGTCGCCGACTACGACGCGCCTCTGCTCAACTGGCACGACCGCGACAGCGGCGTGAGCCTGCAGGAAGGGCTGGAACAGTTCTCGGGCGCTGCCAGCGGCGGCGTCTCGGCCCTGACCATGCACACGGGCACGCCGGAGGATGTATTGGCCGAAGCTATCGCCGC
>JAICPS010000415.1 GCA_025929715.1 Anaerolineae bacterium
AGGTACCCTGGAGATCCACCTGGCGACCGGTTTTCAGAATATTATCTACGACGAAGCGCCGGAGGAGATGGTGGAGCAGGCTTACCAATATCTACGCGCTAAACTCAGTTCCGAGTGGAAAGACGGAACGACCGAAGAGCAGTTTCTGTACTCGACGCGCAAGAAAGCCTTTGGCGCTCTCAAGCAGCAGTGGTGGGATCTGGATCCCGGCGCCAAGAAACGCATTGGTCAGGCCTTGCAAGAACAGTTTGAGTTTCTGTTTGACAAACTGAACGTCAAAGACACGAAGCAGGTAGTCAACGACGTGACCACCGTCGTCAAGATGCATCGCGCCCGGCCCACCGAGGCTGTTGAAGAAGGGGAACTACAGATCGCCGCCGATTTGTCCGACTGATTCAAGTGCCAGGCACTTCCGAAGTGCCTGGCACTTATACTTAGTAATGCACGTTAACCAGCGTGCCAATGCTGGACCAGTTGAAGATCCATTCGGCTGCGGAAGTGGGCAGGTTTACACAGCCGTGGCTCATCGGCGTACCAAAATTGTTGTGCCAATAGGTACCATGCAAGGCGTAGTCTCGATAGAAATACATGACGTAGGGGACGTTGGGCAGGTAATAATCATAGCCAAGCCTTCTCCCATCCATCGTCTGCGCCGTGTAGCGCAGCCATACGCGGAATTGTCCTGTTACGGTCGGGTGTAGCCAGGTTCCAGAAGAGACCAGCGAGTTAAATACGGCGCTATCGCCTTCATATGCCACCAGCCTCTGCGCCGTCAAGTTCACGTCTATCCAACGCTCGTTTGGACCTACACCAGCCGGCCGGACGGCGCCGCCAACGACGACCGGGTCGTCGATAACAAATGTGGGGGCCGCCGTTGGCGTCGCCGTAGGCGTAAAGGTGGGAGATGGCGTCAGCGTCCAGGTAGGGCGCGGGTTGTCGGATTTATTGACAGTTTTGGGCTGAATCGCCGGCGGCGTCGAGGTCGCCTCTTGCACCGGCTCGTCGCTTTCGGCCGGCGACGCCCCATTGGCTGCTGGGGCGAATTGTCCACTTACAAAGCTCACTTCGACGGGTTCAGCTTCCGATTCGACAACTTGCTGTTGCGGCGTTGCCGTCGCCGCAGTCGCAACGGAATCGCCGCTGGAATCAGCTACGGGCGCACTGGCAGCCAGCCCTTGCGAGACAAGTTGGAAGGCCTGATCCCCCCACAAAAGACCTACCGCGAAAATGGCAACGAGGAGCAACAATAACGCCGCGAACAGCAGGCCACGGCTCCGCCGCGGGTTCTCTTCTTGGTCCGCAAGCTGCTGATTTCCCGCGTCCTCGCGGTCGTGGGCTACCTGACGTTCGCGGAGCGCATCGAGCCGCTGTGACGCCGAAGCTTGCGTCTCGTCTGTTACCCGCTCTTGTGATTGTTGGGTAACAACAGCCGTTTCGGGCTTTACAACAGCGCTGGAAGTTGTTTGTCGCGCAAGCCTTTGCTCTGCCCACACGCGCGCCTTCCTGACGCCGGGATCATCGGGATTCAGGCGCTCGGCCTGCCGCACGTAGTCAAGGGTCGCCTGTGGCGACGAAGCCAGGCCGGCAAGCCACAGCCAGGCGCGAAAATTCTGTGGATCGTGCTGCAGCTCCTCCTCTAAAAAGTCGCGGGCCTGATGCTGTTTCCCGGCGCGTATCGCTGCCTGCGCTGCCAACATTCTGCTCGATTCATCACTCATGGCGCATTCCCTTCTGCGATTGACTGCTGTGTTGCGAGGAAACAGACAATGCCGTTTACGATGCCCTCTGCAGGAAGGTGAGCATTAGTTGTGAGCATCTCGCGGTCAAGATTCATGAAACCGACTTCGATGATGATCGCTGGCACGGCTGGCGCGATCTCGCGAAAGGCATGGTAATTGCGCATGTCGTCGGTGATCGTGTTGGCGTGGAACGCAAGTTGCGTGGCTGCCTGGTACTCATTTTCCATGCAAATCGAGAGCTGGCTGGAATCAGTATGTGGGGAACCCGAGATCTTATACCCGGTTGCAAATTCGTTGAAGTAGTCACAAGAGTCGGCATGAATAGAGACAAGAGCGGTTCCGGAATAACCCTGCAGGCGTGGGTCAAACTCGGAGAATACTTCCGCCCGAATACCCCGCGCCTCCAGGTTCGCTACGACGCTGTGGGCGACTTTCAAATTTACGTCTGCTTCGGTCAACCCATCTTCGCAGACGGCGCCAGAGTCGTGATTCATGTGACCGGCGATGAGTGCGATATGTAGCGGGCCAGGGGTCTGGGTAAAGCGCTGCACGACTGGGCGGGGCGGGACCTGTTTTACAATTGGGGCGCTCAAACTTTCGCCGCTACCGGCGGCTACGACGGCTTCCGCAAATCCTTCCTCTGGGGCGCCATAGAACCAATAGACCGTCAGCATTCCGGCGGCTGCTAGACCGAGGAAGATGACAAGAGGAATATTGTTTCTGATCAGCGTCCACAGAAAAGGTTCAGGTGTTTGCCACTCTGATCGATCGCGTTGCAGACCCATTGCCCGTCCGACTTCATGACATAAATCGAAGATACCGTCAACATTATCCTATCAACTGGCGCTTTTAGTCAAGCAGCCGGTAAAAGCAATGGCGCCAGCGACCAGGCTAGGCTACCATCACCTTATGAACGAAAAGATACCGGTCGAGGTTCAATGGCTGGGTCTCACCGAATATGAAGAAGCGTGGAACCTACAAAAAGAGCTAGTCGCCGCTGGTGGCAACGGCGCTCATCAGGATCGGATTCTACTACTGGAGCATCCGCCGGTATACACCTTGGGCCGCAGCGGTCGAGAAGAAAATCTGCTGCTGGACGATGAAGGCCGGCGACGCGAGGGAATCTCGGTGCATTGGGTCGACAGAGGGGGAGATATAACCTACCATGGACCGGGCCAGCTCGTTGGCTATCCGATTCTCGACTTGAAGCGCCTTTACCGCGCGCGCGGGTTTCACCGTCCAGACCTCCACCTCTACCTCCGCGAAATCGAAGAGACGCTCATCACGACGCTGGCGGACTTCGACATTCAGGGCCGGCGTTACGAGGGTTACACCGGTGTGTGGGTCGATGGGGATGGCGGTCTGCTGAAAATCGCGGCGATTGGCGTCAAGGTCAGCAGTAGAGGCATCAGTAGCCACGGCTTCGCGCTAAACGTCGATCCCAACCTGAACCACTTCGAAGGCATCATTCCTTGCGGTATTCACGAACATGGCGTCACCAGTATTGCGCAATTGCTGCGGCAACCGGTGCCCGTTACGGACGTCATTGCTCCGCTCATCGATGCCTTCTCAGATGCGTTTCACGTGGACGCCAGGTTTGTCATGCCCTCCCTTTCAACGTAAAATCCCATCATGACCACAGTAGATTTCAACAGCATCGACGTCGTCGAAAAGAATAGTGACACGACCCGGCCCCAGCGCCGTCCAGAGTGGATCAAGGTGCGGGTGCCAACCGGGGAAAAGTACGACTTCCTGAAGGACCTCATGCGCAGCAAGCGTCTGCACACGGTTTGTGAGGAAGCGATGTGCCCCAATATCGCGGAATGTTGGGGCGCGGGAACGGCCACCTTCCTGATCATGGGCGACACCTGCACGCGAAGCTGTGGCTTTTGTGATATCAAGACCGGTCGCCCAGCGCCGCTCGACTGGGAGGAGCCGGAACGCCTGGCACAGGCGGTGCGCAAAATGAACCTGCGCCACGTCGTCATTACTTCGGTCAATCGTGACGAGCGCAAAGACGGCGGCGCGCCGATTTTTGCCCTGTGCATCGGCCGCATTCGCCAGGTGCAGCCCGGCTGCTCGATCGAAGTCTTGATTCCGGACTTCAAAGGCAGTGAACAGGCGCTCAAAATTGTCATGGACGCGCGGCCAGAAATCCTGAATCATAACGTCGAGACGGTGCCGCGCCTTTTCCGCAAGGTTCAGCCGCAAGATCATTACGACTGGGCGCTGGCCACGTTGCGTAATGCCAAAGCGATGCAACCAGACGTGCTGACTAAGAGCGGTATCATGGTCGGACTTGGCGAGACGTTCGACGAAGTGGTGCACGTCATACGAGACCTCGTGCAGATCGGCGTCGATATTCTGACGATTGGCCAATACTTGCAGCCCAGTCGCAAACACCTGCCCATCGAACGCTACTACCTTCCGCAGGAGTTTGAGGAGTTTAGCCGTATTGGCAAGGAGCTCGGCTTTAAGTGGGTGGAAAGCGGCCCGCTAGTGCGCAGCAGTTATCGGGCTGAACAACAAGTTCGCAAGCTGTCGCCCGCGTTCCGCGACGCCCATGGCGACGTGTATGTCGAGAGCTGACCCTTACTCTTTATTAAAGTTAATAGATCTCCAACAGTTTTGGGGTATTATCGGTTAGAACCGTGTGGAGTCGCTAATCAGTGTCCTCCAGTTTAGTCACGTGAGAAGGTTAATAGTCTATGGA
>JAICPS010000220.1 GCA_025929715.1 Anaerolineae bacterium
ATATGGCGATGATAGATAATCCGACGATGGCCCCTGGTACCCGACTTTCCGGTTCCTGGTTAGTGGCAGCGCAGATCGCCTGGGTGCTGCTCTTCGCAATCACCGTGGGTCTGTTCTTGCTGGGGGCTGTGGATAAGTTCGTGCAGCCGCTGCCCGATGATTGCGCGCGAGTGGAGTGCAATCCCATCGAGTTTACGGCCGACGATGTGGCCGTGCTTGGGGATGGCTGGGCGCCCGCGGCGCTGTTTACCATTTTGATGCCTATCGCTAACCTTGCGTTCAACCTTGGCTTTCTGGCGGTAGCTGTGATTTTGTTCTGGCGCAAGCGGGATGACTGGATCGCGTTGTTGCTTTCTATCGTACTGGCCATTCTGGGTGGAGTTGCCTTTAGCCCGGCTAACGATGTCTTGCAGCGCAGTCGACCGGCTTTGACTCCGCTTGTCGTCGCGATCCAAATGCCGGCCTATGTGGGTCTGATGTTTTTGCTGGTTCTTTTTCCCGATGGACGGCTGGCGCCAAACCGCCGCTGGCTGTGGGGTTTGTTTCTGGCTTTGGCCATTCTTTTCCTTTTGCAGCCAACTTCGCTAATTGGCCTCCTGGCTCAGTTGGCCTTCGTCGTACTGGCGCTCGCTAGTCAGGTCTATCGCTATCGCCAGGTGTCTGGTCTGGTACAGCGGCAGCAGACGAAGTGGGGTTTGCTTGGCGTCGCGTGCGCAATATTCATTTTCCTGTCCTGGGGAGTCACCGCCGCTTTCTTTCCACCCGATGAGCCAACGGCAGCACGTACCTATGCGCTTCTGATCATCTGGCTGCTACTACTTGGCGCCGGCCTTCTGATGCCCGGCGCCTTTGCGGTGGCTATTTTGCGTTACCGGCTGTGGGAGATCGACGTCATCATCCGCCGCACACTGGTCTACGCGGCGCTGACGGGGCTCTTGGCGCTTGCCTATTTTGGGGCAGTCGTGCTGTTGCAGTCCCTCTTTCATGGTCTGACGGGGCAGGATTCTGACCTGGCGATCGTCATTTCTACTTTGTCCATCGCGGCATTGTTTGCGCCGCTGCGGCGGCGCGTGCAGGCGTTTTTCGACCGCCGTTTCTACCGTCGCGGCTATGATGCGGCGCAGGCGTTACAACGTTTTTCGCGCACGGCGCGCGATGAGGTGGACCTGGACGTGTTGGTGCGTGAGCTGGAGGGCATGGTTGCGGAGACGATGCAGCCGGAGCAGGTTTCGATCTGGTTGAGAGACGGGGAACGGAGGACGGAGGACGGCCGCGGGGAGAGGCGGTGATCAGGGGTAGCTAAAGGTGTGGTAGGCGGCCTGGCAGGGTTGGCCGAAGCAAAGGTGTAGCTCGCGGTGCTGGGGGAGGAAGATGGCGGCGGCGATGGTGCTGGTCTCAGAGTCGGGGGACGGATGGCGGCAGATGGAGTCTAGGAGGCCGGCGTGGCAGGCCATAAGGTTTTTGGCGAGGAGCACGTTGATGTGGCCGCGTGCTTCTTGCAGGGCGCCGCTGACCCTTGCGTAGCGGTGTAAGGAGTTTCCGCGCAGGCCGGGCGGCTCGGTGTCCACAAAGAAGGGACGCATCTGTGGGCTGTTGAAGTGATTGGTGTTGACCAGGATGCCATCGCTGGCTTCCAGGATGGCGTAATGGCGGTGGCCGATTTCAAAGGCGGCGATGTCGCCGGTGACATCGGCGAGTAGAAAGTTGTTGCGGCCGAGGCGTGGGGCGGTTTGCAGGTAATCGAGCGCCGAGCGCACGGTGTGGCATTGCTCGAGCGCGTGCATGGCCAGGGCGTAGTGGGGCAGACCGGGGCCGACGTCCAGGGAGGGGACGTGAGTATCGACGATGGCCAGGCCGGCTTCGTTGAAGCCGCACACGAAGACGCCCGGGCTGCCCGCGCTGGTGAGGAACGTGTAACGGTAGCCGCTTTGCGGGGCAGCGCGCACGATCAACTGCAAGGGCACGTGCTCCGGCGTATAGTCGCGATTCTTGACCAGGAATGGGCCGTGATCGGCGCTGGCGGACGGGGCGGCGGCCCAGGTGGTGCAGCCTTCGTCCAGGCGACGGCGGGTGGTGAGCGCGTCACGCAAGAAGGGAACCAGGTTGTAACGAAGCAGTTGTTCGCGGGGCAGCTGCAGGCCGTCGGCAATGCCGTGGATTTGCGCCACAATGGCCGGATCGACCCGCTCCAACAGGCGGATTGTGTCATCTACCAGGGCCGTAAAGCCGGAACCGGCGTCGTCTCGCTGCAGCTGCGCCTGGCGGGCGGCAATCGAGGCCAGAACGGCGGGGCGCAGGGCGAGGACCTGCTCTCCGTGCTGGCGGCCCATTTCGTAATGGGCGCCGCTCACATGGATGATGGGTAGTGATTGGTCAGACATACAGCCAGCAGGCGACGCGATGTCCCTGCACCTGGACTTCGGGAGGATATTCCTGCTCGCACTCCGGGCCCTTTTTGGCAAAACAGCGCGTGTGGAAGGGACAGCCGGAAGGAGGATCGATGGGGCTGGGGACGGCGCCCTCCAGGATGATGCGCTCGCGTCTGTCCTCTTTATCGACGACGGGGATGGCCGCCAGCAGCGCCTGAGTGTAGGGGTGCAGCGGATTGGCAAAGAGCGATTCGGTTTCCGCTTCTTCCATGACGTGGCCGAGATACATGACGACGACGCGGTCGCTGAGGTGATGGATGACGCTGAGATCGTGGGCGATAAACAGATAGGTGAGGTCGAATTCTTCCTGCAGCTCCTGCAACAGATTGATGACCTGGGCCTGGATGGAAACGTCGAGAGCGGAGACGGGCTCGTCGGCGACGACGAACTGGGGCTGGATGGCCAGGGCGCGGGCAATGCCAATGCGCTGGCGCTGGCCGCCTGAGAACTGGTGGGGGTAGGCGTCGACGTGCCGCTCGCTGAGCCCGACGCGGCGTAGAAGGCGAAGAGTTTCCGCTTCGCGCTCCTGGGGGTCCCGCAGGCCGCGCTGGCGGAGGGCCACGCCGATGATGTCGCGCACAGTTTTGCGTGGATTGAGGGAAGAGTAGGGGTTCTGGAAAATGATCTGCGTGTGGCGGAAGAAGCTGGAATGGACGGGCCAGTCGCGGAAGAGGATTTCGCCTGCGGTGGGTTCATAGAGGCGGGCGAGAACGCGGCCGAGGGTCGTTTTGCCGCAGCCGCTCTCGCCGACCAGCCCCACGGTTTCGCCGGGCCAGATTTTGAAGCTGACGCCGTCCACAGCCTTGACGAGCTGATCCTTCTGTCCGGCAAGCAGTTTGCCCAACAAGCTGGCGGGCACGGGGAAGTGTTTCTTGACGTCGCGGGCCTCGACCAGGGGGGCGCCGTTGGCGGCGCGGCGGCTCACGAGAACTCCTCCACGGTATAACGGACGCCGTCTTCGTAGAGAATGCAGCGGGCATATTGGTTGGCCTGCAGCGAACGGAGGCGCAGATCGACGCTGTTGCAGGCGTCGCGCGCGAGCGAGCAGCGCGGGATGAAGGCGCAGCCGGGGGGAAGGCCGGCGAGATCGGGCACTTCGCCGGGGATGGGATCGATGCGGCTGCGCTGGCGGCTGATCTGGGGCAGGCAGGCAAGCAGGCCGCGGGTGTAGGGGTGTTGCGGATTGTCGACGACCTGCTGGGCGGGACCGCGTTCCACGATGCGACCGGCATACATGACGGCGATGTTGTCGCAGAATTCCGCGGCCAGACCGAGATTGTGCGTGACGAGGATGATGCCGGCGCCATGCTCGCGGTTAACGCGGCGCATGACCTCCATGATCTGCGCCTGGATGGTGACGTCCAACGCGGTCGTGGGCTCGTCGGCCAGGAGCAAGGTGGGCTCGCAGACGAGGGCGATGGCGATGAGGGCGCGCTGCTGCATGCCGCCGGAAAATTCGTGGGGATAGGCCCGGTAGCGCGCTTCAGGAGCGGGAATGCCGACCTCGGCCATGACGTCCAGCACACGCTGTTTTTCGTGGCTGCGCCGGCCGGCCAGCGGCCAGGGAAGAGGGCTGGCGTTGGCGATGCCGTGCAGGCGCATGGCCTCGCGGATCTGCTCGCCGACGGGGAAAACGGGGTTGAGCGTGCTGAGCGGATCCTGGAAGATCATGGAAATTTCATTGCCGCGGATGGCGCGCATCTTTTTTTGGGGCAGGCGACGCAAATCGCGGCCCTTGAAGAAAATGTTGCCGGCGGCGATGTGGCCGGGCTGGCGGATAAGGCGCAGGATAGAGAGAAGCACGCTGCTTTTGCCACAGCCGGACTCGCCGACGATGCCGAGGATTTCGCCGGGCTGCACGCGTAAATTGACGCCGCTAACGGCATTGACGGCGCCGCGACGCATGGGAAAGACGGTGGTTAGATTCCTGAGTTCCAGTAATGGTTCTGCCATAGGTTCATTGTACCTTAAGGCGCGGATCGAGGATATCGCGCAACCCTTCGCCGAAGATGTTGAGGGCAGGCACCAGCAGGACGATGGCCAAACCGGGCAGGGTGGCGACCCACCAGTGGGTGAGCATCACGTCGCGGCCGGCGGCGACCATGGAGCCCCACGCCGGTGTGGGCGGCTGGATGCCGAGGCCCAGAAAGCTGAGCGATGCTTCGGTGACGATGAAGAAGCCCATGCGCAGGGTGCCGACGACGAAGATTGATTGCACGATGTTGGGCAGGATTTCGGCGACAATGATGGTGGGGTGGCTGCGGCCCAGGGCGCGCGCGGCCTCGACGTATTCGCGCGTCTTTTCGCTCATTATATCGCCGCGCACGAGCCGGTAAAATTCGACCCAGCCCTTGAAAGTGAGGGCCAGGATCAGGTTGGCAAAGCCGGGGCCGATGAAGGCCATCATGGCGATGGCGAAGATGAGGAAGGGAAATGCCATCAGCAGGTCGGCAAAGCGGGAAAGTACGGTGTCGAGCCAGCCGCGGTAGTAGCCGGCGACTGCGCCCAGGCCGGCGCCGGCGATGATGGAGATGGCGACGGTGAGGAAGCCGACGAGCAATGAGATGCGCGCGCCGTAGATGATGCGTGTGAGCAGATCGCGGCCCTGGCCGTCGGTGCCGAGGGGGAACTCGGCCGCGCCGCCTTGCTGCCACACGGGCGGAATGAGGCGCTGGCGCAGGCTGCCCAGCTCTGGATCGTGCGCCGTGATATAAGGGGCGAAAACGGCGGCGAGGATGAAGGCAAGGACCACGAGTCCGCCGAGCAAGGCAATAGGCTGGCGGCCTAACTCGGCCAGGAAGCGACGCGCGTTGCGCTGCCAGAGTTCGAGGCGCGCCTGCCGGCGGCCGGCAATTGCGGGGGCCCCGGTGGGTGACGTGACACTCACAGCGCGATCCTCGGGTTGAGATAGGTGTACAGGACGTCCACGACCAGATTGGCCAGAATGTAGGTGAGGGCATAAACCATGACGGCGCCCTGAATGAGGGGGAAGTCACGGTTAAAGATGGCGTCGACGACGAGCCGGCCCAGCCCGGGCCAGCCGAAGACGGTCTCGATGATCATGTTGCCGCCGAGTAACACGCCGACCTGCAGACCGACGACGGTGACGGTGGGAATGAGCGCGTTGCGCAGGGCGTGTTTGACGACGACGAGCGATTCGGACGCGCCTTTGGCGCGGGCGAGCTGCACGTAGTCGGAGCGCAGAACTTCGAGCATGCTGGAGCGCAACACGCGGGCGACGATGGCGGCGACGGCCGCGCCGAGCGTGATGGACGGCAGCAAGAGATGCCTGATGCTGCTCCAGAGCGCCGGCCCGTTGGCGGTGATGATGCTATCGACCACATAGAAGCCAGTGATTTGCTGTAGCGTGATCTGCGGATCGAGGCGGCCCTGCACGGGAAGCCAGCGCAGGGCAACGGCGAAGATTAGGATGAGCACGATGCCGAGCCAGAAGCCGGGCATGGAGATGCCGAGGAAGGCGAAGCTCATACTGAGCCGGTCCAGGATGGAGTTCTGGCGCACGGCGGAGATAATGCCAATGGGGAAGGCGATAAGTAGAGCCAGGAAAAGGGCGCCGGCGGCCAGCTCGATGGTGGCCGGCAGACGATCGGCGATGATAACCGTGACGGGCTGTTTGAGGATGTAGGAGTAGCCCAGGTCGCCACGCGCGGCGTCGCGCAGAAAGTACCACAGCTGGTTAGTGATCGGCTCGTCCAGGTGGAACTCGGCGCGCAACTGTTCGATCTCACCGCTGGAGATGGCGCCGCCCTGACCCATCATAATGTCGACAGGGTCGCCGGGCGTCAGACGCACGAAGACGAAGACGACCACGGCGACGCCCAAGATGATGGGAATGGCGTAGAGGATGCGTTCCAGGATCTTGATGGCTCGCACGGGCGTGACTCCTTCGGTCTTAGGTGACCGACGCCACCCAAGCGCCGGTCACCTCTGCAGTTTCCGCTATGGCGCCAGGGTGACGTCGTGCAGGTTGATGCGGCCGTCGGAGGCGGGTTCCCAATTCTGAACGCGGTCGGAACTGGCTTCGGCGACCTCGGGTAGCACGAGGAAGATGGCAGGCGCCTCTTCGTAGATAATTTGCTGCGCTTCGTCGTACATCTCGCGTCGCGTGGCCTCGTCGGCTTCAGTTTCGGCGGCGCGGATCAGCTCGTCCACTCGTTCGTTGCCGTAACAACTAAAGTTGCCACGTCCATAGGGCTCACCTTCGATATAAGTATGCCACTTGGCTTCGAAATGGCCCACCGGATCGAACGCGGAATCGCCCCAGTCGTCGAGAAAAGACTGGCGCTCGCAGTTCAAGAGCTGAGGGCTTACGACGCTATATTCCCAGAAGCGGACACTGGCGTCGATGCCAATTTCGCGCAGGACGCTGGCGAGCGCTTCGGCGAGAGGACGCCACGTTTCCAGCGTATCGATGGTGAAAGCGAACGGCTGTCCGTCCTGGTCGAGGATACCGTCGCCGTCGCTATCGGTCCAGCCGGCTTCTTCGAACAGTTGCAATGCACGGTCGGGATCATAGGCATAGGGCGTGAGGCTGTCGTCGGCGAAGTTATTGAAGGGCGAGAGCGCGCCGGGCAAGGGCACAGCACGGCCGCCGTAGACCGCTTCGATGATCAGCTCCTTGTCTACAGCGTGGTTGAGCGCCTGGCGCACCTCGACGCTGGAAAAGAGGGGATCGGCAACGTTGAGCTGCAGCCACATTGGCTCGGTGCTGGGCCCCGTCTTGACGCTGATGCCGGGCGTTTGGGAGAGCGTGTCGACCAGCTCGTTAGGCACGGATTGGATGATATCCACTTCGCCGGAAAGCAGGGCTGCGGCGCGGGTAGAGGCTTCGGGAATCACACGGAAAATGACGCGGTCGAGCGCGGCGAGCCCCACGGGTTCTAGGTCCGGGCTGCCGCCCCAGTAGTCGTCAAAGCGTTCCATCACGATCTGGTCGTCAAGCTGGCCTTCGACGA
>JAICPS010000120.1 GCA_025929715.1 Anaerolineae bacterium
GAAGAATTGAGCAAGCAGATCATCTTCGACTGTCGCATGTGCGGGCAGTGTGTGTTGCATTCCACCGGAATGACCTGTCCCATGACCTGTCCTAAGAATTTGCGCAACGGACCTTGCGGCGGCGTGCGCGCCAACGGCAATTGCGAAGTGAAGCCGGAAATGCGCTGTGTATGGGTGGAGGCTTATGAACGCTCGCAGAAGATGGCCGTGTACGGACAGGAGATGATGCACATCAATCCGCCCGTCAACCGCCAATTGCAGGGAAGCTCAGCGTGGATCAACATGCTTAGCGGCGCCGACCGGAAGCTGCCGGAGGGCTGGGTGGCGCTGAACACGGTTGCCGTTGTTTCTGGTGAGCGCTATGCTCAGGGGGATTGGAGACTGGAGATTGGCCGAACTTCGTTCGGGCGGGATTAGAGAATAGAGGTGGCATGCGTACTGGATTTATCATCTGTGGTGCGTTGGCACGCGAGGTGCTGGCGATTATCGGCAAGCATGGCTGGGACGCCGACGTGGTGGGCGTGCCGGCAATTGACCACACTTATCCTCAACGTATTGCGCCCGACGTCGAAAAGCGCATCCTGGGCCTGCGCGAGAAGTACGAGCGGCTGATCGTCGTGTACGGCGATTGCGGCTCGGGAGGGGCGCTAGACACAGTGCTGGAGAAGTATGGCATCCAGCGGCTGAACGGCGCGCATTGCTACGAGTGGTACGGCGGCGAGCAATTCCAGAGCCTCATGGACGAAGAGCCGGGCACCTACTTCCTCACGGATTTTATGATCCGCACATTTGAAGGCCTGATCAAGAAGAGTATGGGCCTGGATCGCTATCCTCAGCTCAAAGAAGATTACTTCCACAACTACAAGCGCGTCGTCTTCCTGGCGCAGACCGAAGACGAGCTACTGCGGCAAAAGGCCCAAAAAGTCGCCGACTATCTTGAGTTGCCCCTGGAAGTCCGACTCACCGGCTACAACCGGCTGGAGTCGCAGTTGGTGGAGATGATGGAGGGAGCTGATCTAGAATAGTATAATAGAGTCAGTAGCTTCGCTGCTGGCTTGATAGCCAACGAAAAGGTAATTTTTCCGGTTGCTTAATGCACTTGCCTGGTCCCAACTTTCTTGATGAGAAAAGCAAAAGGCAAGAATCGTATGGAGCAAACGTATCGTACTGAGACGAAAGTCTCCCGAGGCGGTAAGGTAACCCTTACGGGTTTACCGTTCGTGCGCGGCGAGGAAGTCGAAGTTGTCATCAGCAGAAAACGGCGCGTGAAAAGAGTCATGTTCATTTTCCTATCATACAAGGGCCAATAAAGATCAAGGTTCATTCCCCTTATTCAGCGCCAACAAATTCAACCGCAGCTCACCATATGCTTCAATGATGCCAGCCGCAACCGTCGTCGCCACCGCCTCCAGATCCTCTCCACCTCCAACACCTTCGTAATTAAACCAGCCCTCCGTATGCCAGGATTCCTGAAAAGCGTCTCCCGTAATTGCCTTGCCGCGATAAGCAGCGCGGTAGATGGTCTTCTGAAAAACCGCTGGCAACTCATAAGACAGCCGTGTCCGGCCGTGGCGCAGGCGCAGCATTGCTGGAATGTCACGCCAGTAGATGATCTGATACTGTATCCTCTTTATTTAAGTCTCTCCTCCCCCATATTAGACTAAGCCAGGTCAAAGGGAGCCAGCCGGTAACACCAACCGCACACGCGTATAATCACCCGGCGCGCTGTCCAGCGCCAGCGTGCCGCCTACCACAGCCATCATCGTGCTGTGCAGTGCCAGCCCGCGCCCGTTGGCGTGTTCGGCGCTTCTCACGTCCAGTCCCACCCCATTGTCCTCAATCTCTAATGCCAATCCTTCGTGGCCAATGCATGTTCGGATATGAAGGTGCAAATGGCGTCCGTCGCCGCTGCCTCGTCCGTGGCGCGCCGCGTTGCGCAGTGCCTCACGGGCCGCGTAGAAGAGCACTTCGGCCTCCAGCGGCGCCAGGCTCCGGCTATCCTCGAGCAACTGAGGGGGTACGTCCCAGGTCACTTCGTCAAAGCTTTCGGCGAATTCTTGCGCCAGCGTCCGCTGTAAGGCGCCCAGCGCGCCCAGACGCGCGACTTCCGGGGTGACCACCGGCGGGATGTCGCGCAGAAGATCTGAAATTTGGTGATGAACGTCTGTCAACAGCGCCCGCACGTCACTGCTCGCTTCTGTGACCTGGTTTAATGCCAGTAGGGCCGCGTGCACCTGCGGCAGCACGTCGTCGTGAAGAATGCGCCTCGTGCGCCGGTCCGCCACCTGGCTTTCTGCCAGCCTCTGCCGTTGCAAGGCAAGCAGTCGACGCGCCATCTCGGCGCTGGCGCGGGTATCCACCAGTCGTTCGCAGCTGGCGCGTGCGATCTCCATTTCTTCCTGCGTATAGACGCCGCCGTCCTCTTTCACGCCTAGAAGCAGCATGCCTACTAGTCCGCGTGCGCTCCATAGCGGCACCGCCCACACAGCCCCGCCAAACTTTTGGGGTGCGACTTCTAAGTACGTTGTGCGCGGCGACGCAAATCGCGCTGCTACCTCATGCAGCGCGGGCAGCGAGACTGTTTGCTGCGAGGGATAGACCAGCGGCGCGCCCGCCAGCGGCGCCAATGGACCCATCGGCGCCAGAATGGCCAGTTGGGCGCCTAGCACATCGCGGCAAAGAGACTGAAACGGTTGCATTGTATCCAGATCCCGCGCAAGCGGCTGCGGCGAGGTCAGCAAGTGGTCGTAAAGGTGTTGGCTGCTAACAAATGGGCGAAGATGCTCGATATACCGCTCCCGTTCCGCGTAGGAGCGCCAGCTCAGCAGGGCAAAGAAAGCGGTCATGAACAGCGCCGACAGCAGGACGCTGTACACCGGGCGCTGTTCCAGCGAAAGAATGCCGCCGACCAGTAACCCGTAGCTCGCTGCCAGAACGAGCGCGAGCCGCCATTGCCGGCGTAACCCGCTGCGCGGCAGCGTCTTGCCAGTGAAGATCTCGTAGGCCACTATGGCCTGTCCCAGGGCCAGGATGGCGGCGGCGATCAGTCCGCTTACCAGGAGATCCAGCCGCGCCAACGTGAGCAGCACCGGTTCCGTGACCACATAAAGGCCGTCCTGGCGCACGCTGAGCAGCACCCACAACAGAGCGCTGATTACTAGAATACTGACGACGGTCAATAGCGCTGAGGCGCCAATTAGCCAGCCGCGCGCCCGCCGCCGCGCCAGATCGCCCATGACGCGCTCGGTGGGACCGGGCCGCAACAGGGCGTCTAGAGCCAGACCGAAGCAGAGCAGTAGGTAAGCGGCATAACCCGCCACCAGTAACGACGTGCCTCCCGTGCGTTGGATTATGAATTTGAGAGGTAGCAGGGAGAATTGTACGGGCAGGGGATTGGCATAAATAACCACAGCCATCAAGCCCACTGCCGCCACGACGAGGACGCCGCCCAACCAACTCCGCTGGCGGCGGTAGAGGCTGCTGCTGCGATCATTCCAGAACCCGGTGTACCATAGGATGACCACGTACCAGCCCAGGGGCAATGCAACTGCCGGAATCAGCCCCAAATCCCACCAGAAGCGCAGGCTGCGGCTGAGCTGGGATAGGTCTAGCCCTAAAATAGCCGAGTGGCTAATAAAAAACGCCCCGCCCAGCAAGAGACCAAGACCTGCCAACCAGATGCCCCACGTGCGCCGGTCGGCATTCAACAACACAGTCGCCCCCAACCACAGTAAGACGATGGCATTGAATAAAGAGATGGCCATGATGGCCCAGTTTAGCGAGAGAGTGTGAGTCATCTAATCTCCAATCTCAACCTCCTTGGCCACGCCCTCTCCATCCCAACTAATCAACCGCCCCGCTTTGACAATGATCGCTACACGGGTGCGGGCGATTTTTTCGTCGGTGGTGGTTTCATTGAGACCCCAGGCTGTATAGATCTGCCCGTTGATGCGGCTAATGGTGCGTTTGTCGCGAAAGCCCATCTGGGCCGCGATCTGCTCGTTGCTCAATCCCTGGGCCAACATGTGCGCCACCTGCTGCTCGTTGGGTTCCAACAAGGCCATTGGCGACTGCTCGTCCTTGCGGCGCACCTCCTGTACACGCGATTCCACCTCCGGGTCGATAAAGCTCCGGCCAGAGACGGCGTCCTGCAACAGAGGTAGGATCATCTCGGGCAGCAGGTAGTTCGATTTGCGAACGTAAGCATAGTGGCTGAGGATGCCGCTACGGCGAAAGTCGCGGTAATAGGCATCGTCGTCCTGGATGGAGTAAAAGACGATGGGATGGCGTGGTAGCTCGCGTCGAATAGCCACGGCGGCGTCGATGCCGTTCACCTCGCCCGCCAACTGCACGTCCATCAGCACCACGTCTGGTGGCTGTGTCAGGCAAAACTCCACGGCCTCTGCGCCGCTGGCGCAGCTGTGCGCCACGTCCAGGGCGCCCGTTTCTTGCAAGCCACGAACCATGGCGGGGCGCAGCTTCTCGTTGTCTTCTACTAGTAACAGTCTGAGCATTGCCGATCACCTTTATGAATTCTCTCGATGATGGCACAAAGCGTCCCAGAGATCGGCAAACGTGTCAAGCACTCGCGTGTCCTACAAGCCGCATGTGAATCGTCGCCATTGTCGCGCCGATTTGTTAAGTTACCTAAGGTGAAAATCGAGGAGGCAGAGTCCATGAGTGCAGAAATCACCATTATCCTCATGCTGGTAGCCTTCATTGTGGGAATGATGACCGGCATTTCTCTGGCACGGCCTGGAACAAGATAACTTATGCGCAAAGAAATGTTACCCGTTCTGTTCGCACTGTTGCTCGCATCCCTCCTGGGAACGGCGCTCGTCGCTGCTCGGTGGATTTATAGCGGAAGTCCTGCCTATCTTTTTTTGCTGTGGAACCTGTTTCTGGCCTGGCTGCCCCTATTGGCGGCTTTGCTGGCTCCCGTCCTGCGCCGCTTCCCGCCCCTGCTAGTAGGAGCCGGCGCCATCTGGCTGCTCTTCCTGCCCAACGCCCCCTACCTCCTCACCGACCTCATGCACCTGGGACGCTGGGGCGCCGTTCCCTTCTGGTACGATCTACTCTTGCTGCTTGTCTTCGCGCTCACCGGCCTGTTGTTGGGGTTCGTTTCGCTGGACATCATGCACACGCAGGTAAGTGAGATTCTGGGTCGCGTCGCCGGCTGGTTCTTCGCCATCACGGCCCTGACTCTCAGCAGCCTGGGCGTCTACATCGGCCGCTTTTTGCGCTGGAACAGCTGGGACGCCCTCTTGCAGCCGTCAGGCGTAGTCGCCGATCTGCTAGCCCTGTTGCGCCAACCGTGGGCCCATCGCCAGGCATATGTCTTCAGTATCGGGCTGGCTGCCGTCCTCGTCTGCGCCTATATCGTGCTTAATCTCACACCGCGCGGCCGGCAAGAGGCGATAAACTAGAAATTAGCATCGAACAATAGTTCAGTTATTGATTCTACTCGCACGTAGGTCGTCTTTCCTGTTTGTGCCATATAGAGTGAGCGCAAATGCCATCCCGACCAGGATCTGGACGGCGTAATTGGTAAGGTAAATGGCCCGCTCGACGAGGCCGGCGGTGTCGACGTGGCCCGCTGTGTACGGACTGTACGTGTAGATCAGTGGAGGCAGCACAATAAGGAGCAACAGGCATGTTGCCAGCGGCAGTAAAAAAGCCAGGACGCGACCTAGGCCGCTTCGCGCTCGCAGGGTGAGGAATGGGATGATGATCAGCGTTGTGCCCAGGTTGAGCAGCGATAGGAGACGGGGCCAGCCGTCGAAGCGGATTTGGAGGCTAGGGTCGATGGTAAACTCGATCGCCATCTGGGCGCTTCCGACCATGAAAAGGGTGCCCAGAAATCCATAGCGGCTGGCGAAGGGAAGCCCTAAAGCAGCCGCCAATAGAAACAGGGCCGGTACTTCAAGAGCACCGCCGGCTGCCAAAGAGCCCTCGCCTTGCAACAGATACACCCCCGGTGACGTCGCCATCAGAATCCCAAATAGGACCAGAGTTAATCGGTTGCCATCGCGGATTGATCTCGTGAGCACGACAATTCCCGCAGGCAGCAAATAGACGAGCGGAAAGGGTATGTATTCGCCACCCCAACGCCACTCACCCAACAGTACGGAGAACACCCAGAACACGCTATACGTTCCTGCCAGCCCAAGTATGGGCAATACCCAGGCTGCCGGCCGATCTTGGCTCCGATAGACGACCACGATCGCCAGGTAGATGAGACCGAGGCCCAGTAGAACGAAACGCTCAATCTGATCGGACTGCGGCGGTAGGAATAACAGCACGCTGGTGGGCAAGATCGCTAGCAGCACTTCGGACCATGGATATACATAATGCATTCCCGCCGACTGCATGTGTTCCAGCGGTACGGTCGTAACGACGTCAATTAATGTCCGCAGCCACAGGTGAAGCACGGCTCGTTCTCTGCGCGCCTCCTTTAATTGGTCGCGGAAGTGTGTGACCATCAGCTCTTCATAGTGGCGGCGATGCTCGCGTGGATACAACGTGAGGAAGAGGCGGTAGATTCGTTCGGAATTGCTCATGTTAGCCGCCTGTTGTGGTTGCACCACCAAGCGCGTTTTTGCGCCTGGCGACGCGGACTGCCTGTGCCAATCGCTGCGCTTCCGCTTCTAGCACGCGACGCCCGTAGCCCGTCAATTCATAATACCGGCGTCTCGCATCGTCTAATTCAGGATCAGGGCGCTCGTCACTCTCCCGGATCATACCGGCTTTGAGCATACGTTTAATTGACCCATAGAGTGTGCCCGGCCCCATCCTTACCGCCCCGTCCGTAACGCTCTCCACCTCCTTCATGATGGCATAGCCGTGCTTCTCACCATCGGCCAGCGCCAACAGAATGTGAAAGACGGCCGGCGTGAGCGGTATTTCCTGATCTGGATCTGATTGGGCGGGATTCACCGTTCTTCTCTCGATTTCACCAGACTAAACGAGATCAACGCAATTAAATTATATCGACAACGGATATAGTATACGAACAAGCAGTAAGGGTCAAGAGCCTGTCGCTACGCTGCGACGCTGGCTTGGTCGACGTCATGTCGTGCCTTGTAATACTATGCGAAATGGTGTGAATTTAGCGAGATTCTGTCAAGAAACAAGGCATTACGGCGCGGCCTTTTGGTCAACGTAATGAATTTGCGCCGCTTGAAACCACCCCCGCCCCACCGGTCTTTACGCGATGTGCCTTTCAGCAGCAGCGGCTGCCAGGGCATAGGCCTGCCATTCTCCGCCGCCTTATCAGGCTCTTCCCGTCGCCTAAAAGAAAGCTCTCGCCGCCGATGCGGCCGGGCAAACGGGCACCCGCAATGTGCACGGTGTGTCCTGGCATGTCTGCCAGGTTGGCCGGCGGCGTTATCTTGCCCGCCTTCTCTATCAATTCTACCGGGTGCACGCTCACCGGTTAGCCCAGGATGTGCGTTTCCCAGGCCAGGCGCTGCGCGGGTGACTCTGCCTCGACGATCGGCGGCGCGGGCGTAATAACCACCCCTTCACGGCCTGCACGCAACAGATTGAATAGCCAGCCGGATTGACCGCCTTCGATGCACAGCAGTCCCTCGCGGTGTTCGGCGAGTAGCTCCCACGCCAGCCCCTGGCGCAGGCGGGTTTCGCGTCGCGGATCGCCTTGCAGCCAGGAAGCGATGTAGCATAGACTGCGATACCCCGCGCGTTCTTGGCCAATAGTACCAGTCGTCCCCGTTGCCCGCCGGACACTGTTGTCTCGCCGGGCAGCGCCATATCCACAGACATACCCGTAATCGGCCGCACGCTGAACCGCCGGCAGACGCGGGCAAACGCCACCGCCCCGTATAGCGCCTGGTGGTCGGTCAGCGCCAGGTGGCTCATTCCTTCCTCTGCTGCATGCGCCGCCAGCGCCTCCACCGGCGCCGTGCCGCCCAGCAGTGTGAAGTGCGAATGCACCTCCAGGCGCATGAATAGTGCGGCTCAATCCGAAGGCATGTAGCCCATGTTAGAACGGATGCCAGAGCCCGGCAAGCATTACACGAGTACTCGACACGATCGTACATAATCGTGTATAATATGTACACATACCAACCACAGACATCAGTATACATTTATGTACCGTTATGTCACACGTTTTTGCTGTTACTAGCGCCAAAGGCGGCGTCGGAAAGACGACGGCTGCCCTCGCTCTGTCCCACGGATTGGCGCGCAAACTAGAGCAAGCAGGCAGTAAGGAATCGGTCTTACTCGTTGACCTGGATCCGCAGGGTCACTGTGCTCCTTGCCTGGGATTACAGCCCGAGCGTTGCGCAGGCGAACTGCTGTTGGGGCATGCACATCCGGAAGAGATCATTATCCGTGCTGATCGCTCGAGGCAGAGTGGGCCGTCGCGACCTAATCTCTATCTTCTTCCTGCGACGGGACACCTTGCGATAGCGCGGATGCAACTGCTGGCAGATATTGTTGCCGAGGCCCTACTCGCCGGGGTGGGGCGCCTTAGTCCGGGCCAACCATCTTATCTGGTGAAGCGCCTGCAAGACTTATTTGCGGACTTGCGCCAGGTGTTTGCCTTCGTCGTCGTCGATTATCCCTCACCCCTCGACCTCTTCTGGGAGGCGGTATATCATGGTGTTGATGGTTGCATTGTACCTGTGAAGGCTGATTACCTGAGCGCAAAAAGCGCCATAGAGCACTGGACTAGGCCGGCCGATCAAAAAGTAGAGGCCCTCGTACCCACCTTCGTGCGCGCACGCCAGGTGCTGAGCGAACAGACATTGCAAGAGTTAACCCGCCATTTTGGCTCGAAACGGCTTTCGCGCCCCATACCCGCTTCCGTACGCGTTGCCGAAGCGCCCGCTGCTGGCGGACAAACCATCTTTGAATACGCGCCAAATTCGGCGCCGGCTCGTGCTTACTGGAACCTGGTGGAGCGTGTGTATGACAGCAAAGTTTGACGATCCTCTAGCGGCGCTGCGCGCGCTGCACGCTGCGGGCGACGCCGAGCCGCCTTCCATAGCCGCGCCGGAAGATGGAGCGGATGAATCCGGCGCGGTTTCCGAGTCTCAGCGTGATCTCAAGACCAGACGGCGTCCGATTTCGGGCGCTTCCATGGTCGGGCAATACGCGCAACGCACGTTGCGCCTGCCGCCCTCCTATCTGGCCCTGATGCGCGAGATAGCTGAAAAGGAAGGAACGAGCATTGCCGAGGCCGAGCGCTGGGTTGTCGCACGTGGTTTGCAGGCGTACTATAGCGCCGGCGAGCGGCCGCAATTTGAGCCCGCATCCGGTGGACGCCTCATTTTGCCGTGGCAGGAAAAGGAGATGTGAGTTGACTCGCGTCATCGCCATCGCCAACCAGAAGGGAGGCACGGGCAAGACGACCACGGCCATTAACCTGGCTGCCGGTCTGGCGCGCCACGACCCCGCGCAGCGCGTCTTGTTGGTAGATGTCGATCCTCAGGCCAACACCACGGCTGTCTTCCTGGGGGTGCCTTTCGCAGCCGGCCCACGCCAACCCGGCGCACCAACCGTCTATGAGGTCATTCTTGGCGAGATGCAGGCCGCCGATGTCATTCACGCGGTCACACTTCCCACAAACGGTGACGGCGCGCCGATCACGCTCGATATTTTGCCCTCGCACCTGGATTTGGCGTCCGCCGAACTGGAGCTAGTCAACGCCTTTGAACGAGAACGCCAGCTGCACCAGGCGCTGGTCCCAGTGTTGGATCGCTATCGCTTCGTGGTCATCGACTGCCCGCCGAGCCTTGGCCTGCTCACGGTCAACGCCCTAATGGCGGCGACAGAAGTATTGATCCCGGTCGATCCTGGTCTCTTTCCAATTATTGGCCTCAACCTTCTGCAGCGCACGATCAACATGGTGCGCCGCGCCAACCCTCGCCTGCAGGTTCTCGGGGTGCTGCCCACGCTGCTGGACCGCACGGCGTTGGCGCGCGATACGCAGCAGGAGCTGGCTGATGCTTTTGGAGGACGCCTGCTGCCCGCAATTCCGCGTCGTGTGGCTATCGGCGAAGCGCATGCAGCGGGGCAAGACATCTTCGCCTATGACGCAGGCAGCGACGGCGCTCAGGCTTACGAGGAGTTAATCAGGGAGATTGTGAATCGTGGCTAGAAAGAAGACCGGGCTCAGCGAAACCTTGTTCCAGGGCATCGACCCGTACGATCAGGCTGGCGCTGCGCAGGATGCGGCGCAGTCGCTGCCGCTAACAGCCATCCGCCCTGACCCTCAACAACCACGCCGCCTGTTGCCTCGAGACCTTGCGCAAGCGGTCGCCGC
>JAICPS010000595.1 GCA_025929715.1 Anaerolineae bacterium
GAATCGCGATATTTGGCTTTGCCTTCCTGGCGCTCTACCTGTTACTGCGGACGCTGGCGCGTTACGTCTGGCGTCGTGTCTGGGCGTGGGTTTATCGCGAGGAGAAACGATTGTGAATTGGTTCTCGCCATTTCGCAGCATGCTAAGAAGAGCGACCTCAATGAAGAGAGCCGATGCGAGTATGAGTGATCCTGGTAGTAGATTCTTGCTGGTGGGTTTGGGAAACCCTGGCAAAGAACACAGGCTGAACCGGCACAACGTGGGTTTCATGGCCATTGACCACCTGGCGTCGGAGCATGGCATCAATCTGGGTCGAGTGCAGAACAAGGCAATTGTCGGCGATGGGCGCGTTGGCGGGAAGAGTGTGATTCTGGTAAAGCCACAGACTTATATGAATCGTAGTGGCAACGCTGTCGGCCCGCTGGCCAGCTACTATCGCATTGCTCCCGAAGACGTACTGGTGATTTACGACGACATCGATCTTCCGCCGGGGACGATCCGCCTGCGCGAAAAAGGCGGTTCCGGCGGGCATAACGGGATGAAGTCGATTATCCAGCATCTGGGCAACGATTTTCCCCGTTTACGATTGGGTGTGGGACGTCCGTCGGGGAAGATGTCTCCCGCTGCTTACGTTCTGCAGGATTTTGGGAATGACGAGCAGCAACTGGTGCAGACGATGCTGGATAATGTGCTTCGCGCGGTGGAGAGCTTCCTTGAGGAGGGAGTGGACTTGGCAATGAGCCGTCATAATGGATCGGTCTTGGATAAATCCACGGAATGAACATTAGCGGAATTTTAGACATATTGGACGCCCTGCCGGAGCAGCAGCGTCTTGAGGAACGTATCCGCAGCCGAGAACCTTTGGAACCCCTGGGGTTGCTGCGTGGAAGCCGGCATGCTGTGCTGGCGAAGTTAGTGACCGAGTCCAAACAGCCACTGGTTCTGCTAACGGGGCGCGTCGATGCTGTCCCAGTATGGCAGCAGGCGATGGAAGCCTGGCTCCCTCAAGCCTGTCAGCAAATGCGTTTTCCTGAGCCAACACCCCTGCCTTATGACCGCGGCCCGTGGAGTGAGTCGAGCCGACTTGGGCGATTGGCGGTGTTGACACGATTGATGGCGGGCCAACATCCGTTGCTGCCGGAGCACACTGAACCTCTATTAATCGTGACGTCGGCGCGGGCATTGCTCCAAAAGACGTTGCCACGACAGCGCTTTCTCTCGTCCATGAAAGTGCTACGTACCGGAGCACTCCTGGATCTGGAAGAGGCCATGCAGGAATGGCAAGATATCGGTTATGAACGCGCCAGTGTGGTCGAGGCGCCCGGTCAGGTAAGCCAGCGTGGCGGAATTATCGATCTCTATCCCGCGGCATCACCCTATCCGGTACGAATTGAGCTGTTTGGCGACGAGATCGATACCATGCGCTATTTCGATCCCGCGACGCAGCGTTCGGCAGACGTTCACGGCGAGTTACTGGACCACGTATTGGTGCCGCCCGCGCGAGAGGCGCTGCCGGGACGCGTGGCGGGTCTTGGTAGCTATCTAGAGGCCGTGGCGCCGGAGAAACCGGACGATTTACCCTCATGGCAAGACGATATCGGCAGCATGGCCGCGGGCAAGCTAACGCCCAACATCGAGTTCTATTTGCCCATGATCTATTCAAGACCGGCAAGCCTGTTGGATTACCTACCGCAAGACACGCTGGTGGTCGTAGACGACTGGCCTGAATTAGAACGAGCCGTCGCCGAATTACATGTCCATGCGGGGCAGATTGCCGACGATCAGCCCAGTTTGCCGCCTGACTATCCAAACCCTCTTTTCGATTGGCAGACGTTGGACGAGGAGCTGAAGCTGAAGCGCCTGCTCACCCTGGGCGACGGTCCAGACGCGGAATCCGGGCAGCGCGCGTGGTCAGAACTGGCAGACGCTTTTCGAACGGGACCGCGGTTTGGAGGTCAGGTACGACCGTTTCTCTCACAGTTAAAAATGGCGCAGCAAGACGGCGAGCGCACGGTGGTAGTGAGCAGCCAGGCTCAACGTCTTGCCGACATGTGGCGGGATGAAAACCGTCGCGACACCTCCGTGTTGTTTGAAGAGGCGAACCTGTGGAGTGTGGTCGAAACCATCACTGAACCGCCGCCGTTAGACAGAATCACTTTTGTGCGTGGTGGGCTGCTGGAAGGTTTCGTCCTGGAGCATGCTGCTGAAAACCGGGTGCTGCTGAACCTGTTAACGGATGCAGAAGTATTTGGCTGGAAACGACCGGCGCCACGTCGCTACCGCAAACCGAGAGCCACCGCCCCGGAGACGGCCTTCGCCGATCTCAAGCCAGGCGATTATATTGTGCACCTGGACTACGGCATCGGCCGATTTCAGGGATTGGTGGTGCGCGCGCTGGGCGGCATGGAGCGCGAATACCTCCAGGTTCGCTATGCCAATGGTGATATGGTTTATGTTCCCGTCCATCACGCCGACCGTATCAGTAAATGGGTGGGCAGTGACGAGAATTCACCGACCATGAACCGCATCGGGGGCAAATCATGGCAGGCAGCCAAACGAAAGGCGCAGCGAGACATCGCCGAACTGGCAGATGAGCTCCTGGAACTTTACGCTTCCCGCGAACTCGTAGATGGTCACGCCTTTCTCAGGGATGGTGAGTGGATGGCGGAGCTTGAGGCGAGCTTCCCTTATCAGGAAACTGAGGATCAGTTACGGGCTATCACAGAGGTCAAGGTTGATATGGAGCGACCGCGGCCTATGGACCGCCTGATCTGCGGCGACGTAGGATATGGCAAGACTGAGGTTGCTTTGCGGGCGACTTTCAAAGCCGTAATGGACGGGAAGCAGGTGGCAGTCCTGGTACCCACC
>JAICPS010000166.1 GCA_025929715.1 Anaerolineae bacterium
CGCTGATTCCCCCTCTTCACTTGTTTGCTCGTCATATACAACTCAGTATAGAAGAAAAGGCGGTGAAGGGGTAAGATGTGTCATGTTTCAAATACGGCAATGCCAGGTTGAAAGCTGCCGATTTCGTTTCCCGGCGCCCGCGGGCGACCATAACCTCAATTGTCCGGCGTGCGGCGCCGCCACCAGCCTTATCACTGCGCCCTTCGTCCCTGGCTCACACCCTCCAGTCGAGCCCGTTCGTAGTCGACACTTTAGTGCCCATCCCGCACAGCAACCCAAGAACCACGAACAACCAACGGTCGAAGCGCTTCTAGACAACATCCGCAGCATCTTCAACGTGGGCGCCATTTTCCGCACGGCAGATGGCGCTGGGCTGCGCCGCCTTCACCTCTGCGGCATCACCGCGACGCCCAACCATCCCAAAGTAGCCAAGACGGCCCTAGGCGCAGAGCGGGCCACGGCCTGGACACACCACAACAACGCCCTCGACGCCGCCAAAGCCCTCAAGGGACAGGGGATGCAATTGTGGGCACTGGAACGGCAGGCTGGTTCCCAAAGTCTCTTTGCCGCCAAGCCGCTGGACGCCGGAACGCCGCTCGTCTTGGTGGTTGGCAACGAGCTGGCAGGCATCGATCCTCAACTCTTAGGCATCTGCGACCGGGTGCTGCATCTCCCCATGGAAGGCGTCAAGGAATCACTAAACGTAGCCATCGCCTTCGGCATCGCCGCCTATCACCTCCGCCACGGCAAATTCTCACCCACGCGCCCATAAAGACACGGTCAATACATGCGAGGTTTGGGGCTGCATGTCAATTGGCTGCACGACCACCGCCTCGTATCCTGCCCGCTGCAGCTGCCGTCCATCACGCGCCATGGTGGCCACGTCCGAGCTAATGTAAATCAGTCGTGACGGCGCAACCGTCTTGATCAGCGTCACCGCCCTGCGTGATAGTCCTTCCGGCGGCGGATCGACCACCATCAAGTCCACATACACCTTCAGCTGCCCCAGCACGTCCTCAACAGAACCTTCATACATCGCGACGTTCTCGGTGTCCTGCAGGTTGACCACAGCGTCGGCGACGGCGTCGGGCGCAGCTTCAATGACAATCATTTCGACCGCCTGCTCCGCCAAAAAAGCGGTCAACGTACCTACGCCGCTATACGCTTCCAGCACTGTTTGCGAGCTGCGCAGATCGGCTAGCGCCATGACCGTATCGATCAGCGCCTCGGTCGCCGGTGGGCTCGGGTAGAAGAAGGAACCAGCGGAAACCCGAAAATCGCGACCCTTCACCGCCTTGACCACGTAATTATCGCCCACAAGATTGGCCGCCGATCCATCCGGCAGGACCATCGCTACCGAGACGGGAAAATCGGTTGCCAGCATCGGCGCTTCCACTCCCTCGGTTTCCAGCGCCACCAACAGCGCGCCATCGTCCCCCAGCCGCAGCGTCAGACGCCGCAGGCCGGGCAGCGCCAGATCGACGTCCTGAAAAAGCTCCAACAGCGGCTCGCGAATAAGATAGCAGGCCTCTATCGGTATCACTTCGCCGCGATACGGCGACCAGAATCCCAGCGCGTCGTCGGGCGTGGGGCTGAAGCTCACGTCCGTCCGATACTGGTACGGTTCCCGATTTGCCACCGTGGGACGCACCTCTACGTTTTCCAGGTGGCCGATACGCGCGAGCTGGTCCACCACGATGGCGCGCTTGTATTTGAGTTGCGCCTCATAGTCGATATGCTCCCAATGGCAGATGCCACAAGCGCCGAAATGCGGGCAGCGTGGCTCCACCCGTTCTTCCGAAGCCTCCAACACCTCCACCAGCCGCGCGTGGGCAAAACGCTCTTTGTCCTCTGCAATTTCGACGCGCACCCGCTCGCCGGGAATCGTAAAAGGCACAAAAATAACGCGCCCATTCTCATCGCGCCCCAGCGCATCGCCGCCGTTGGCCATGTCGGTTAGGTGGAGTGTTAATGTTTGCATTACACCCTCCCCGTCGCCACCAACATCGTAAACGACGCAATAAACCAGTGAATCAGAAACGGGTACAAAAACGAGCCGGACTGCCAGGCAATAAAGCCAAATGTCGCGCCGCCGAAGATGGTGCTGAGCGTTTCGATCTCAGGCTTACCCAGGTGCATAAAGGCGAAGGGCACCGCCTGCAAAAAAATGGCCGGACCTGGCCCGAAATAGTGCGCCAGGCCGAAGAGCATCAATCCGCGCCACATAAACTCCCAGCCAAACAGATCCACGGCGGTCAGATAAATCAAGTAGGCCACCCCATCCGGCGCGCGCTCCTTATAAAACGCTCTCATCGCCGGCGTGGTAGCAAGCACATACAGCACGACGGCCATCACAGCGCAGCCAAATACCACCCACTTCAAGCCCGTTCGCCAGTCGCCAATGCGCCAGCCGAAGCTCACTGGCGACTCGCGAAAAAACAGCACGATGAGCAACATGGGCAGCACAAAATAAAGGACCATCCGATCGTACGCTTTCGTGCCTGTAATGCGGTGCCCGTAATAGTCTAGCATCGGCACGATCGTGCCAAAAATGATCAGAAGGGTCAGCTTGAGGTCAAATTCGACGCCGCCGATGGTCATCGTCTTGTTCATGGAGCCGGCGCGATTCCGACCAATAGCGTCAGCCGGGCGTCGCCGTCATTACTGACCCCGTGTACCAGTCCTGCCGGCGCCCACACCACGTCTCCCACGCCGGCAACCTTGCGCTCATCGCCGAGCCAGAAATTTCCCTGGCCCTCGACGACGTAATAAAACTTATCCTGGCCGGCGTGGTCGTGCGGCGGCTGCACCTGGCCCGGTTCCAGGCAATTGACGCCCAACAACAGCGTGTCGCTCCGAAATAGCGTCGTCTTAAAAAATTTCTCGGCTCGCGCCCCAGTATTCTCTGCCAGAGTTTTGATCAATTCTGCCATAATCCCTTCATAGAGCCGTCACAATCTCTAATCCCCAATCTCCAGTTCTCCAATCCCTATTGCGCGCATTATAACAAAAAAGGCCCGTCCAAACCGGACGGGCCTCTCTTTCTACCAGTCAATTGCGAAGCAGGTCAGTGCGCGGTTTCTCCCATTAGCACCATGTTTTCTAAAATCCGTTCCATTGCCATTGTATGGGAGCATACGTGACGAGTGCGAAAGAAATTGCAGTCGCAGTTCCATCTTCCACCATCGTAACTGACGACATGAGCATTGTTGTCTCCATTAATGCGCACCTGCATCGTTTCAAACTTAATCCGATCGGCACGTTCCTCAGCATAAATCTTTGCCTTCTCGATCTTGCCAATCATCCCATAATCCATTTTGCTTACGCTCCTCTTTGAGAAATGGACCTTCTATAAAAAAGACGCACGCGAATTTGCGTGCGTCTAAAAGCCTGATTTGATTGTGGCCCGCGAAATTGAGATTTTCGCGCCTGCGACTCTGCGATTCATAGCTCAAGTATAACCTCTGGGTGCTCACTGTCAATGATTATTGGTGCTAGTTAAGCTTAAAGATTTAGGTGCCAGGCACTTCCGAAGTGCCTGGCAGCAGAACACGCGCCAGGTCCAGATGTTCGCCACTAAAATGCCCCTCCGGCGCCACCAGGTGATGCGCTTCGTCGCGTACAGGATCATACAAAATTAGCCGCACGACGTAAGCGCCCGGCGCCAGGTCGCCGGGCAGAGGCAGGGTGATGCCGTCTGACCGAATAACCTCCGGCTCCCACTGCGGCGGCGCCAACCCTTGTTGGGTCTCCGCAAGCACCTCGCCATTGTCCAGCAGTTGCAGCCTCACCACGTACTCCCGCTCTATCTTGCCCGCCCGCTCCCAATATAGCGTCGCCTCCAGCGTCTCTCCGGCCTGCAGCAGACGCTCATTGTACTCGTAGCCCCGCAAATAGATCTCATTCTGGAAATTCTGATCCATAGGATTGGGCAGATCCTCACCCGGCGGATTGTGCTCCGCAGCCGGTCGTAGATGCACAACGCCGAGCGTCAGCGAATCGCCCAACGCTTCGCCGTCCGGCCCCGTTATCGCCAGCCGGTAAGTCGGTGCGTAAAAGCCCACCTTCACCGTCACGGTTTCAGGCGTATACGCCGTTTCCGGCACGTAGACGCTCAGCGAATCCACGAAGCGGTCGCCCGCCTGCCACTGCCCGGTTGGGAAGGTGCCCGTGCCGGGGTGCGTATCGCGCTGCGCCACCAGCGCCCCTGTGCTGTCTATCAAGTGTAGGAACAGCAGAAAATTAGCGGGCGGCGCGGCGTCTACTTCCCAGAAGAGGTCCACGCGCAGCGGCTCGCCCGGCTGCAGCGTCTCGCGACTCAGCTCGTATCCGCGTAGCGTCGCCAGGCCGCTGAACTGCACGTGGACCGGATTGGGAATCTGCATGTCGGCAGGATAGCCGGGCGGCCGTGCGTAAGCCGGCGCCAGATAGCCAAGCAAGGCTACCAGCGCCAGCGCCAACATGCCGCCATTTGCCAGCAGCGCAAGGAGGCGCGGTATACCCTCGCGGATTTCGACTGATGTGCGAGCCGCTCGCGCCGCGCCCGTCAAAAGCTGCGCCAGCCCATAAAAGGAGAGCAGCGCCAGCGCCGGCAATCCTGGGAAAAAGAAGCGCCCCATCGCGCCGGCCGGGCTCACCAACATGTAGTTGAATAGGACCGCAAAAGCCAGTAGCACGTCCAGCGCCAGGATCCCTATGAAGACGACTGGCGTGCGCCGCTCCGTGCGCCGCTCCCTCCATAATAGTGAAAGCAGTGCGCCCAACAACCCGGCAAAGATGAGCCAGGCCAGTACGTCGTAGATAATCTGCGGCAGCGGAATCTGGCCAAATCCGAAGCGCCCCCATAGCGTAGACCAGGCCAACGGCAGCTCCAGCAGCGCCAACGGAAGGCTTTCGCGCGGATCGCGCGCGCCCCACAATTCTGTGACTGTCCGGAAGCCGGTCGGCTCACCGTACAGCAGCTGGTTGCGCGCAAACCACCAGCCGGCAAGCAACACGACTATTGCCACGCTCAGCAGCGCCGCTTTCCACCAGGCCCCCCACTGACCCTTGCGCCAGGCCACATAGGTCATTGCGGCGGCGATCAGCACCACAAAGCTCGCCATATTGAACTTGCTCATTAGCGCCAGCCCAAACAGCGCGCCCATGATCGCGCCCCAACGTAGGCTCAACCCTTGCGGGTCGCGCAGCAGGCGCACACACGCCAGCAGCACCGCCGCGCCGCTGAAGGCGGCGATCACGTCGTTATTAATGGCCCCCGCCATGTAGAGAAACATGGGATTGAAAGCCACAAACGCCGCCGCTCCGCCAGCGATAGCCCGCCGCCGTGGCCAGATCGCGCGGCCGCTGGCCCACGTCAGCCACACCGCGCCCGCGCCAAAGAGCACGTTCATGGCGCGCATGATGTGCGCCGCCAACGCCTCGCCGCGCCAGGGAAAAGCCTCGCCCGGCCCATGTAAATACTGATTCTTATTGTCCACACCCACGTCGGCGTAGCGATAGGCCCAGAACGGATTTTCCGGCGGTGCGTCGCACAACTCGCCCCCTGTTTCGATCCAGCCCGTAGCCAGCGCCCCCAACACATAGAAAAGAGGTGGATGGTGGCTCTGCGTGCGGCACGCCTCCTGCCCCTGCACCGGCAGGCGCCCATTGTCCACGATGAAGCGCGCGAAGCGATAGTGTCGCAGCTCATCTGTTGCCTCGTGCAGCGGGTTCACCACGCTGTACGCCAGCGCCAGTAGCACGAACAGCAGCAAGATGAGCGAAATATCGAGGTTACGACGGAAAGCGTCTATCACGGTGGGCTATTGTAACAAACATATGCGCCGATTTTGAAAATCGGCCCTCGTGCGACGAATTCGCCCCACTTGCGTATAATATATTGCGATCTCCGGTGCGAGCCGGGGCGACACTAAAGCGCTTTTTTCGCTAGTTTAAGGAAGGTAAAAAAATGAAAGCACACGTCGTTGATTATCAGATTTATGGCGACGACCTCCAATTCGTCGAGATCGAGCTGGATCCCCAAGAAACGGTTATCGCCGAGGCCGGCGCCATGATGTACATGGACGACGGCATCAAGTTCGAGACAAAAATGGGCGATGGTTCCAATCCCAGCCAGGGCTTCGCCGGCATGCTGGGCAACGTCGCCAAGCGCGCCCTCACCGGCGAGTCGTTGTTCATGACACACTTTTCTAACGTGGGACAGGAAAGGAAACAGGTAGCCTTTGGCGCCCCTTATCCCGGTAAGATTATTGATATCGATCTGGACCAGACTGCCAACGAGCTGATCTGCCAGAAAGACTCATTCCTGGCTGCCGCCCTCGGCACCGAGATCAGCATCGCCTTCAACAAGCGCCTCGGCGCTGGTCTCTTCGGCGGTGAAGGTTTCATCCTGCAGCGCCTGCGCGGTGACGGCATGGTCTTCATCCATGCCGGCGGCACCATCATCGAAAAGCGGCTGGCCGGCGGCAAGCTCCTCGTCGACACCGGCTGCATCGTGGCCTTTGAAAACACAATCAGCTACGACATCCAGCGCGCCGGCAACCTGCGTTCCATGCTCTTCGGCGGTGAGGGTCTCTTTGTCGCCACGTTGCAGGGCACAGGCCGCGTCTGGCTGCAATCCCTACCCTTCTCCCGCCTGGCAGATCGCATCCTGGCCAACGCCCCACAGAGCGGCGGCCGCACCAAGGGTGAAGGCTCCGCCATTCGCGGGTTGAGCAGCTTCCTGGAGCAGTAACTTCTGACAAAATTTCCCCGGAAACTGAGCACTCGGTCAGGGAAAAGCCTGGAGCAGGTTTCCGGGGAAATCTCCTTCCGTTCGTCTTCAAACGCTTACCTTCCTAACGCCTCTCGCGCCTGTGGCGCGTACATAATGGAGAAGTAAGGATTTATTTCCAGCGCTTGCTGGAGGTGTTGGCGGGCCGCTGTCTCCTCGCCAAGCGCCTGGGCAATGATGCCGGCGTGGTAATGTAGCAGGGCGTCCTGTGTTCCCAGGCGCAACGCCTCCTGGCTGTAGATCCAGGGTTCGTCGTAGCGCCCGTTCAGATAGAGTGTCCAGGCAAGTACGTCGGCAGCGTAAATGTGTGGCCGCCGGCTGTAAGCGGCGCGCGCTTTCTCTAAGGCAGCCATAGGATTCATCCCGCGATCGGCGTCAAAGAGGGCCAGTTCCAGGTCTACGTCCACGCCGCTGGCAGCGTTCAGCTGCTGGATTGCTCTAACAAGTTCGTATTGTTGTTCCGCCTGCTCAATCCCGCCGGTGACTTCGTACAGTTCACCCAGCTGAATGACAAATTCGGGTAGCGGTAGCCGTTGCACGATGGGCTGGTAGAGGGAAATTGCTTCGTCGTAACGGCCACGCGCCGCTGCCACACGTCCCAGAGCGGCCTGCGCATAAATATAGTTTGGGTCAAAAAACAACGTGTGGCGGTAAGTTTGCTCGGCTTGAGCCAGATCGCCGCTGTTGAAGTAGAGGTTGCCAAGCTGCACACGTGCCCACAGGGCGCCTTCGGCAGTGGGCACGCCGCTCGATACGGCCCTCTCCATGGCAGCAATCGCTCCGGCCGTGTCGCCGTGCAATTCGCGCAGGTAGGAGATGCGACTGTAGGAAGTTAGGCCGGGGCGCAGGCTGTCCATAGCCTGGGCTGATGCCATAGCCTCCTCATAGCGCCCTAATTCGACCTGCGCATCTACAATGACGCCCAGGATTTGCGCCCGATATGGATTCATGGCGCGCGCCTGTTCGACCCAACCTAGCGCGCCTTCAAAGTCGTGGCGGGCCAGGGCCAGTATTCCCTGCCCCACCAGCGCGTCAACATTTTGCGAATCGCGCTTCAGCGCCTCGTTAAAGGCCATCTCTGCCTGACCGTAGAGCGTGCCTGTCAGGAAAATGTCGAAGATGTCGCCGCGACCGCTACGAGGCGTGCCGGAGGTGTATTCGGTATCGCAATCGTCGTCACTGTCGGCCGGCAAGGGCACGCCATAAAGCGTACACAGGAGGTTGCCAATTTCGGGGTCTTCCACATCAGCATTCAGAAGTCACAAGGGGCATAAAAAATCTCCTTTGCAACGCGCTTTTACTGTCGCGACAGGATCCCTATCTCCATAAGCGCCTGCAGCGTGATACCAATTCCGGCGATACTGATCACTAGAGCGCTGAGCACAGGTAAGGCGCGCGCCAGATGGCTCCGCCCTTGTAACACCGGAATTCGCTCAAAAAGACGACGTACGTAGACCATGACAATGCCTACGGCGGTTAACACGGTGGCCAGCCCGACGCTAAACGCCAGAATCAGCGCCACGCCCATTCCCACGCGCTGCAAGGCAATCGCGCCCAGCATCATGATCAGAGCTGAAGGGCAGGGCAGCAGGCCGCCCGAGATGCCCAGCGCCAGCAGGCTACGCCAGGTGACGGGCCCGGTTTCTGGCGGCAGGTGACTGTGGCCGTGGGGCTGATAATGGTGGTGGTCATCATCTCCGTGCTGTTGATCTTGGATGTGCTCGTGATGAGAATGGAAATCCCCCGGTCCGTGGCGGTGCTGGTTGGGGCTACTCCGGTCCAGCACCGGCCACACCATCCCTCGGAATCCAGTTCAAAAGGTGTCCAATCTTTGGCCACTTTCACGGTTGTGCTATCCGAAGACCACGCCATCGGGGCGGATATATCTCTTGTCTTACTGGTACTGTAGGGGCTCTTTCCCGGCGAGGGTGTGGGGAGTAAAGGCAGGCGCCAGGCACTCACAAAGCGCCTGGCGCCTGGGTAGCA
>JAICPS010000352.1 GCA_025929715.1 Anaerolineae bacterium
CCCAGCGTAGTGAAAGGATTTTATGAGCAGCAGACACGAAACTCCCCAACGTATTCTAATTGATACAGATCCGGGTGTGGACGACTCGATGGCCATCCTGTTTGCTTTCAACTCGCCCGAGGTGAAAGTGGAAGGGTTGACGACCGTTTTTGGCAATGGGGGCACGGAGACGACGACGGCGAATGCGTTGCGGCTCGTGGAGATGGCGGGACGCACGGACGTGCCGGTTGCCCGCGGCGCAGAGCAGCCGTTGCTGCGCCCCTTTACGGGTGAAGGCTGGCGTGTGCACGGGCGCAATGGGTTGGGCGAGGTGGAATTGCCGGCGCCCCAGGTCGAACCTGAGCGCCGCAGGGCAGCGCAGTTTATCGTCGATACGGTCATGGCGAATCCAGGTGAAATCACCCTGGTACCGCTGGGCCCGTTGACCAATATTGCGCTCGCCGTCTCTCTGGAACCAGGCATTGCAGAACAGGTGCAGGAAGTGGTCTTGATGGGGGGCGCCGCCAATGGGCGGGGCAACGCGTCGGCCGTTGCCGAAGCGAATATTCGCAACGATCCGGAAGCCGCTCACGTTGTCTTTCAGGCTCCGTGGCGTGTGACGATGGTAGGGTTGGACGTGACGCGCAAGGTGATCATGACGCCGGAATACGTCGATGCCCTGGCCGCGAGCGGCAATCCGTTCACGACCTTTATCGGCAAAATTACGCAACATTATATGGATTTCTACCGAACGTACGTGGGTCTCGACGGTTTTCACGTTCACGATTCGTCTGCTGTAGCCTACGTAATCGACCCGACTCTGTTCGAGACGGTTGCGCTGCCGGTAGACGTGGAAATTCATAGCCCGCACAATTTTGGGCTGACTTCCACGGACTGGCGCAAGCGGCCGGGACGCGAACCGAACGTCAACGTGTGCGTCGAGGTGGATAGTGAACGTCTGCTGGAACTCTACAGGCGACGGCTACAAGGTATGGAAACCTTGGCTACGGAGGCTGCTTCATGAGCATTGCGGCAATCATCGACTGTGATCCTGGCCATGACGATGCTATGGCTATTTTGCTTGGCGCGCGGACGTTGGACGTGAAAGGGATCACGACCGTTCATGGCAACGTTCCCCTGTCGCTGACCACGCTGAATGCGCGCAAGGTGGTAGCGTTTGCGGGCTTGAATGGGGTACCGATTGCCGCCGGTATGGACCGGCCACTGGTGCGCGAGGCGATCCACGCGCCCGAAGTGCATGGTCAGAGCGGCCTTGACGGCCCGGAACTGCCTGAGCCGGCCGTGGCTATCGTGGACGAACATGCTGTCGAGTTCATCAAGCGGACGGCCGCCGAAGTGGACGATCTACACCTGGTACCGGTTGGGCCATTGACCAACGTCGCGGCTGCGCTGCGACGGTATCCGCAGCTGGCCGAGCGTATCGCGCAGATCAGCCTGATGGGCGGCTCGCTGACCTTTGGCAACTCCACGCCCGCCGCCGAATTCAACATCTGGGCCGATCCAGACGCGGCGCACGTCGTGTTTACCAGTGGGATACCCATCAAGATGATTGGCCTGAACGTGACGCGCCAGGTGGGCGCGACGCCAGAACGACGAGCGCAGGTGCGGCGCATCGGGAACGAGACGGCGCGGATTGTGGCCGAACTGCTCGATTTCTACAGCGAGCGGCTCAAGAAACTGTTCGGGCTGAAGGGTGGGTCGATGCACGATCCACTGGCCGTCGCCGCCCTGATCGATTCTGACGTCCTGCGTTTTGAGCCGATGCATGTATCCATTGAGCTGCGCGGCGAGCACACGTATGGCATGACGCTGTGCGACTATCGCCATCACGAGCCGTCGGATATTGAAGCGGGTGGGAACGGCATATTGCGTGGTGAACCGGCGAATGCCGAGGTGGCCATTGGCGTAAACGACGATCGCTTCTGGGAGCTGTTTCTCGACGTACTGACCACTTATCCGTAAGCGCCGGCAACGACTCCTGCCCACAACTCCGCTGCATAACATGACACTGATTCAGGCAGCCCTCAACAAAAAACCGGCCGATCTGCACATTACCAACGTACGGCTTGTAAACGTGCTGACGGGGGAGATCTACCCGGCGGAGATTGTGATTTCTGGAACGCAGATCGCCGCGGTGGAATCTGCAGGCGCAGCACCATCGCGCCGCGCACAGCGCGTGCTGGACGGTGGGGAACAGCTCGCCGTTCCCGGCCTGATCGACAGCCATCTGCACATCGAAAGCTCCCTGGTGACGCCGGCCTCGTTTGCCGAAGCGGCGCTTCGGCATGGCACGACGACGGTCGCCGAGGATCCGCACGAGATTGCAAACGCCACGGGCCTGGAAGGCGTGCGCCTGTTCCTGGACGCAAGCCGCGATCTGCCGCTAACCATTCTTTTTCTGGCTTCCACATGCGTTCCGGCAGCGGCGGGATTAGAACATTGTCGCGGCGAATTGGGGCCGCGTGAGATCGCCGAGATGCTCAGCTGGGAGGGAGTAATCGGCCTGGCGGAGGTGATGGACGCCAGAGCGGTTGTTGACGAAACACCAGGAATGAGCGCCATTCTAGCAGAAGGGCGACGCGCGAACGCGATCATCGAAGGGCACAATCCGATGCTGGAAGGGCGCGAGCTGCAGGCTTATATCGCCGCGGGCATCGATAGCGATCACACGCTGTCCTCTCCGGCGCGCCTTCTGGAGAAGCTGCGACTCGGAGTGACGGCGCAGCTTCAGGAGCGGTACATGGACCGCGAGGTCATTGCGGCGCTCAAGGCGTTGCCCCAACCGCTGCCGACGCTGTGCCTGGTGACAGACGACGTGGCGCCTGAATATCTGGCGTCGCATGGGCACCTGGACCACGTCTTACGCCGCGCAATCGCGTTGGGAATGTCGCCGATGCAGGCGTTGCAGGCGGCGACGATCAATCCTGCGCGCCGCTTGCGGCTTTACGACCGTGGGCTCATCGGGCCCGGCCGGCGCGCCGATGTGCTGCTGGTGGACAGCCTCGAGCAGTTCGACGTGTCCACGACGATCAGCGCCGGCCGCGTTGTGATGGAAGGAGGACAGATGCGCTGGCAGCCGCCTGGCGGGTACAGTGGGCTGAATGCGTTGCGCGATTCGCTGGATTTGTCTCCGGTGACCGCCGACCACTTTTTGCCTGATTTGCCGCGAACAAATGGCACGGTAGAGGTGCGCGTGATTATTTCACACGCTCCCGGCACGACCACGGAAGAGGGTAGCGCGAACGTAGAAGTCGTGGACGGTGTTCCGCAGCTTGGGGGGACGGATTTGAGCCTGATTGCCGTGCTCGCGCGGGGTAATCAGGGACGCTTCGCCGGTTTTCTGCGTAACCTGGGCCTGCAGCGTGGAGCGGTGGCTACCAGCCATGCCCACGACAGCCATAACCTGGCAGTGATCGGGCGCGACCGGCAGAGCATGGCCACGGCAGCCAACGCAGTAATTAACGCGGGAGGAGGCATTTCGGTTGCAGTGGGCGAGGAGGTGCGGGCGTTGGCGCCGCTGCCGATCGCCGGCATCATTTCCGACGCGCCGCTGGCGGTGATCGCCGAACAGATGCGGCAGGTGACGCAGTCGCTCGCCGAGCTGGGCGTGCGGCATCCGTATTTACTGATGCGGCTCTCGACGTATACGCTGCCGGTTAGCGGCGGGCTACGAATTACGGATATGGGGTATGTGCGGGCGAAGGAACGGGAACTGGTGTCGTTAGTTATTTAGACCGGTATCGGACGCTGCCAGCGCCGTGCAGGAAAGAATTCCCGCGCTAGAAGAGGAAAGCCTGCTTAAGCAGGCTTGATGAGCGGCAGAAATAGTGAGGAATGAATGGCTCAAGAGATGACAATTCCGGTTTATCTTGACGTCGATACCGGTGTGGATGACGCGATGGCGATCTTATTGGCGGTGCGGCACCCGGCGCTGGAGGTGCGGGGCATCACGACGGTGGTGGGCAATGTGGACCTCGGGCAGGTGACGCGCAATACGCTGCAGGTGCTGGAAGTGGCAGGGGCGGGCGACGTGCCGGTGGTGAGCGGCGCGTCGCGCCCGCTCGTGGCGCAGGCACGATCTGCCGCGGCCGTGCACGCTGCCGATGGGTTGGGTAATGCCAGTCTGCCGCCGCCCAGCCGCGAAGCGGCCGGGGATGACGCGGTCGCTTTCCTGCGCAGCGAGTTGTTGGCTGCGCCAAAGCCGGTTACGTTGATCGCCCTGGCTCCGTTGACCAACATTGCGCTACTCTTTCAGACCGCCCCCAAGGTAAAGGAGAAGGTACGGGAACTGGCGATCATGGGTGGGGCGTTCGGCGTTGGAAACGCCACGCCGGTTGCCGAGTTTAACATTTTACACGATCCGGAAGCGGCCGATATCGTCTTTCGCAGCGGCGTTCCGATTCTGATGTATGGCCTGGACGTCTTTCGCCGGGTTTGTTTTACAGAAGAGGAAGTAGATCGTTGGTTTGCTTCCCCTTCTTATCTCGCCTCGAGGCCGTATCCGGATACGCCTCCGGCGCTGGTTGGCCACCTATTTCATTTCTTGTTTAGTAATTTTCGACGTTCCTTTACGTCCATTGGCGATGCGGGCTGTGTGGGGGCTGTGATCGACCGGTCCGGTCTGACCACGGAGTTGTTGCCCGTCTACATTGAAACAGGCGGCCGTTATTGTCGCGGGCAGACGGTAGTGGATCGGCGACCGCGTGACCTTGTCAACCGGCGTGGGGAGGAAGCGGTAGAATCGTGTACGGCGGTGGCCCTGGATATTGACGGCGATTTTTATCGTGAGATGTTTCGGCAGGCAGTTGGCAATGGCAGTACGGGAACAGGGTAAAGTGGGGAGATTACAGAAGTGTGCGGGCTGGAAGCCCGCGGTCCGGTAGAGGACAGATCGAATGCTCGAAGAAAAGGCGATGATGCCCATTGCGGCGACGCGGCGGGAGGTAGCGGACCAACCACAGACGGTGGCACGGGTGCTCTCGGCGCTGGAAAAAGAGGTGCGCCAACTGGCGCAAACGCTGGCCGAAAGGCAGACGAAGCAGATTTTGGCAAGCGGCTCCGGCGACTCCTGGTTTGCTGCGCAAGCCGCGCGGCTGGCCTGGGAACAGTACGCCGGCCTACCTCTGGAACCGCACCAGGCGTATGAGTACGCAGCGTATGGCCGGCCTGACGTCGACGAGCACACGGCCCATCTGATCATCAGCTCGAGTGGACGCCCCA
>JAICPS010000104.1 GCA_025929715.1 Anaerolineae bacterium
CCTTTACAGACTATGCCGCCTGGGGTCTGTTTGCGTCTGTAATGGCCATCCTTTTATGGCCGGAGACGGAAGCGGACCGTCGACTGTCCGTCGTAACCGCGGCTGTTGCCAACAGGGCTGTTGCCAACAGGGCTGTTTCCGACAGCTTGGCGCTTGCGGCCATGGAAACGGCTGAAGCCGTTACTACCGGCCAACTTAACAGGCCAGCAGACGAGTATGACTGAAAAAATGCAAGAGACCGCCCAGACCGTTCATGATTATTGGAACCGGCACACGCTGGGCTTGCAGTATGTGACGGACGAGGCGGTTGAGCTGGGAACGGCGGCGTTTTTTGCGCATATCCGGCCCTGGATGAATCCGTTTAAGTTTCCCTGGATCATGGCGCGCATCGAGCGCGAAGCGGCGTTGTTGCGCGGTATGCATCTTCTGGAGATTGGCTGTGGGATGGGCTATGACAGCCTGGAATTTCTAAAGCGGGGCGTGCGCGTGACGGCGACCGATCTGACGCCGAGCGCCGTGGCGCTGACGCGGCGTCATTTCGAGGTGGAGCGAGTGCAGGCGGAAGACGTGCGGGTCGCAGATGGGCTGGACCTGCCCTTTCCCGACGGCGCTTTTGATGCTGTGTGGGCCAATGGCGTGCTGCACCATACGGGAGATACGGAACGTGCTGTGCAGGAGGTGCGGCGCGTGCTGAAGGCAGGAGGACGGGCAATCATCTCTCATTTCTATCGCAAACCGTCGTGGCTCTATCTGCTGCACCGTTATGGACGGGAAAATATCGAGTTCAAGGAGGAAGATGCTCCGGTCAAGGACTTTTACGGTGAGGCCGAGATCCTGAAGATGTTCGACGGTTTCACGATTTTGGAGGCAGCGCAGGATCATTATCGCGCGCTGCCCGTGCGGCGAGACGGGCTGAAAGCGGCGCTGTATCGATATGGTTTTCGGCCGCTATATAACCTGGCCCCAGAGTCGATTGCCCGAAGATATGCCCATAAATTCTCGGTGACGGCGCGAAAAGTATAATGTGCGGAATTTGCGGAAAGGTGAGCCCGGCCGGTGTGCATAGAAGCGAGTTGTCGGCGATGTTGCGCACTGTCATGCACCGCGGACCTGACGACGAGGGCGTCTACATCCAGGGCCGGGTAGGTCTGGGCACCCGCCGCCTGAGCATTATCGACCTGCCGGGGGGCCACCAACCGATGAGCAACGAAGACGGCACGGTGTGCGTGGCCTATAACGGCGAAATTTACAATTACCGCGAACTGCGCGAAGAGCTGATCCGGAAAGGGCATCATTTCCATAGCAACTCAGATACGGAGGTGGTCGTCCACCTTTATGAAGAGATGGGCGAGCGCTGCGTCGAAAAGCTGCGCGGCATGTTCGCTTTTGCCATCTGGGATGAGGCGGAGCAGAAGCTGGTGCTGGCGCGTGATAGAACGGGCCAAAAACCGTTATTCTACACGCAGGATGGCGACGACTTTCTTTTTGCCTCCGAGGTCAAAGCGTTGCTTGCCGTCGATAAGAGGGCGCGAGAAATGGATTTCGCCGCGGTGCACCATTATCTGACTCTGCGTTTCATTCCCGCGCCGCATACGATGCTGCGGCACATCGAAAAGCTGCCGCCGGCCCACGTGCTTGTCCTGCAGAATGGCGCCGTCAGGCTCTCGCGCTACTGGACCTTTTCTTTTGCGGACAAGCTGGCGTTGAGCGAAACGGAATTTTTGGATGAGCTGCGCTACCGGCTGCACGAGACGATCCGGTCGCACCTGGTGAGCGACGTGCCTGTCGGGGCGCTGCTCAGCGGCGGCATGGACTCCAGTATGGTCGTGGCCTTGATGGCCCGCGAGCTTGGACCTCGCTTTAAGACCTTTTCCATTGGCGTTGAGGCGAACGATTTCAACGAACTGCCCTATGCGCGGCTGGTGGCCGAGCACTATGGTACAACGCAGCTTGAAGAGTGCGTCGAATCGAACCTCTTGCCGCTTTTACCGCGCATCGTCTGGCACCTGGACGAACCGTCGGATCCGGTCGCCGCCTGCCAGTTCCATGCTGCCAGGCTGGCTGCGCGCCACGTGAAAGTTGTGCTAGGTGGAGACGGCGGCGATGAGTTGTTCGCGGGCTTCGACCGCTATCTGGGACTCGGCTATGTGGACACCTACGCCATGCTGCCTGGGCCTATCCGTCGGCGGTTGTTTGGCCCATTGATCGAGCAGTTATCAGACAGCTTCACCTACAAGAGCGTCACCCAGAAAATCCGCTGGATGCACCAGCTCTCGCTGCTCTCGGGTTCCGGCGCGCGCTATGCCGCGGCCACCAGCTTTTCGCGTTTTGACCACGGCGATAAGCACGCGCTTTTCAGCGATGCCCTGTGGCGCAAGGTCGCCCATCTGGATTCCGCCGATGTGATCATCGCGCACTTTGAAGCGGCCCCGGCCTCGAATGTTCTAGACCGTATGCTATATGCCGACTATATGACGAGACTACCGGAACACTCGTTGATGCTGGTGGACCGCATGGCGATGGCGCATGGGCTGGAAGCCCGCTCGCCTTTCGTCGATCACGAGCTGGTAGAGTTCATGGCGGCTTTTCCCTCACATCTAAAAATTCGCAATCGCCAGCTCAAATACGCGCTGCGCCGGTTGGCGGCCGATTATCTGCCTGCGCAAATTGTAAACCGTGAAAAGCAAGGATTTATGTTCCCGGTCGCCTACTGGTTCCGCAACGAGCTGTACCCTTTTCTAAAGGCGTTTTTGCTCGACTCCTACTTTGTACGCGAGGGCCTGTTTCGCAAGGCAGCAGTGCTGGACCTGCTTGAGCAGCACCGCGCCAGCCGGGCCGATAATCACGTCCGGCTGTGGATGCTGCTAAACCTCGCAATATGGCACGAGCTGTATATCGGGCAAGAGTCGCCGGCAGCTCTCGCCGAACACCTGGCAGTGCTGGAGACAAAGTAAAGAATTGCTTGCCGAATCATGAGGAGTATCGATGCCATCGCCCATTGCCCATCTCACTGCCGCTTATGTTGCCCAACGAATCGGAATGGCTTACCCTCCGTATCCGAATGGGGAGACGCCGCACTTTGGCAGGCGGCTCCTATTGACCACCGCGACCTTTTCGATATTGCCAGACATTGACGCGGTCGCCGGGCTGCTGGCAGGCGATTTTGCCCGCTATCACAACGAGGGCACACACAGCCTGCTGGTGGGTGCAGGCTTGTCGCTGGGCTTCGCGGGTATCATGGCCTGGCGGCGGCGCGGCTTTGGGTTCTGGTTTTTGATGGCGGCAGGCTGCTATTACGCGCACATACTTATGGACGCGGCGACGCCGGGCCGTGGGGTGTTGGCGGCCTGGCCGATCAGCAACAGGCGCTTCGACTTTCCTCTGACGCTTTTTTATGGCCTGCACTGGTCAGATGGCTGGATCAGCGTGCGCCACATTTGGACTGTTCTTACGGAACTGACCTTTGCGGCCGTCACGGCGCTTGTGGTGTTTGCCCTCGACGGGCGCAAGGGAGCCGGCGGATAAGATCATGCGTGTTGGAATCATGCTGCGCGCGATCGAAGAGAAGGGGGGCATCGGCAACTACACGCGCAACGTGGTCGCCGAGCTGCTGCGCCATGACCAGGAGTTGATGCTGGGCAACGAGTATGTCCTCTTTTATCGCAGTGCGCGCAGTGCGGGCCAATTCGCCAACTATGAGAACGTACGGGAGGTGGTGGTCACGGCCTCCAACAAGGCATTGTGGGACCAGGCGGCGATCCCGCTCGCCTGCCGCCGCCACCGGCCGGACGTGCTCTTTCATCCCAAGTTTACCGCGCCACTGCTGGCGCCCTGTCCGGTGGTCATGACAGTGCACGGGGCCGACTGGTTTATCCCAGAGCAGGCGCAGTATTACCCGCCGCTGGACGTGCGCTACATGCGCGCGGCCATGCCGCTTTACATTAAAAAGTGCGCCGCCGTCCTTTCGGTTTCGCAGTTAACCACGGAAGATTTCGAACGTGTGCTGCGCCTGCCTAAAGGGAAGATGCGGACGGTCTACCTGGCGCCCGCGCGACAGTTTCGGCGGGTGGAGGAAGAGGCAAAACTGTCCGCGGTTCGGACGCGCTATGGCCTGCCGGCACGCTATATCCTCACGCTCTCCAAGCGTGCTGGCGATGGTCGCAAGAACCTGGGCCAGATCTTTCGCGGCTATGCTGCTTATCACGCGCGAGCCGCCCGGCCCGCGGCGCTGGTTGTGGGCGGCGAGGGCTGTGACCAGTTTCGTCAGGATTACAACCTGCCGTCCGACGGCTATGGCGGCGACGTTCACTTTCCCGGATGGTTGGAGCCGGCCGACATGCCCGCGATCTATTCGCTTGCCGATCTCTATCTTTACCCGTCGAATCTGGAGGCTTTCGCTATGCCGGTCGCCGAAGCGATGGCCTGTGGCACGCCGGTGGTGACGTCAAACGTGAACGGGTTGCAAGAAATAGCGGGCGACGCCGCCGTGCTGGTCGATCCGCAAGATACGGCAGCCATTGCCGGGGCCATGGAGAAGGTGCTGGAGAATGGCGAGCTGCGGCGGATGCTCTCGGCGCGCGGGCTGGCGCGGGCCCAGCATTTCAGCTGGGATAAATGTGCTGCGGAAACGTTGTCGATTCTAGAGGAGGCAGCTTGCAGGAGGTAAGCGTCGCCGGGTACTTTGCCGGCTCCGGCCTGGTTGCCGCGCCGCATATGGACGACGAGGTTCTGGCCTGTGGCGGGACATTGGCTCTGCTGCCAAACAAGGCGGACTGGCACGTGGTCTATGCCAGCGACGGCCGGGACTCACCAGAACCGGTGGCGTCCTGGCGTGATAAGGTCGCGGACGATTTGGGTGCGGTGCGGCAGGAGGAGGCGCGCGCCGCGATGCGCTGCCTGGGTATTCCAGAGGCGAATCTGCATTTCCTGGACCTCCCCGACGGTCGCCTGGCTCGCCACGAGGCAGAGCTGGGCCAGGCAGTGAGCAGGCTGATCGCCGACCTTCAACCAGACCACGTTCTGGTTCCTTTCCGCTACGATCGCCATTCCGATCATCTGGCGCTGAATCGGGCCGTGACGCGCCTGGCGCATAGCGGTGCGTACAAGAAAGCGTTGACCGAGTACTTTGTTTACTATCGCTGGCGGATGCTGCCGGGCGGCGACGTGCGGCACTACCTCCGGCGGAACCTTGTGCAAAAGGTGGCGATTTCGGCCGCGTCGTCGCAGAAGCGGGCTGCGCTGGGCTGTTTCAAGAGCCAGACGACCCGCTACTATCCCTGGCAGGTGCGGCCAACATTGTCTGCGGAACTATTGGATGAGGTGTGCGGCGAGCCGGAGCTCTTCCTGCGCTATGATCCCGCTTTGCCGGGCGCTGCTATTTTCGCCCGCGCCGTACCGTGGATCCGCGTGGCGCACCGCCTGGAGCCGTTTTTGAAGAAGCGCAAGGACCGGCTGCTCAATCGTGGCGCAAGCCTCCGGCTTGCAGGCCGGGCAAACGCCTCGCCAAGCGAGCAGAATGTTCGCGCGACGGAGGGGCCGATCCGCGTGGTCATGTTTGGCTCTGGTCCGGCTTTGGACCCTGACGTGAAGGAGTTTCTGAGCCGCCTGGAAGCGCATCCTGATATCGCCTTGCTGGGCGCGTTTTGCCAGTCGCAGGGCCAGTCGCCGGGCGACGTGGCGCGCGATTTATGGCGCAGGCGGCGCTGGCTGGCGGCGCCGCTGCTGGCGCTGCATCTGGCGGGCCGGCTGCGCATGGCGATCGGCCGGTCTGATGGCGAGCGGGCATTAGACCAGCGGCTAGCGCAGATGGCGGATCGGCTGCATTTCGTGCCGAACATCCACGACGAGGCGGTTCTCGAGCAGGTTCGCGCGCTGCGACCAGACCTTGGCCTCGTCTATGGCAGCCCTATCCTCAAGGCGGCGCTTTTCGAGATACCGGCGCTGGGCACGCTGGGCATTCACCACGGGCAGGCGCCCAAGTACCGGGGCAAGAAGACGACGTTCTGGGCGATGTATAATGGCGAGCAATGCGCGGGGGTGATGATCCAGAAGATCAATGCCGGTCTCGACACCGGGCAGATTGTCAACAGCGGCGAAGTCATCGCCGTTGGCCGAGCTTATCGCTCTGTCTGGAATGAGCTCGTGGCACTGGGGCTGGATCTTTATCTGCGCTCCATTCTGGAAGTCAGGTCGGGCACGGCGCAGTACCGGCCGCAGGAAGGCCCGAAAGGGAGGCTTTATCGAGACCCCGGGCCTGGCGACATCGGGCGGTTCTGGCTGCGCCAGATGGAACGACGACTGAGGAGAAGGACCCGGACAGAAAGCGGGGACGAAAGCAGCTTATGAACGATCCACGCGTTCTCGTCGTTATCCCCGCATATAACGAGGAACAGACGATTGCTTCCGTCATCGACTCTGTGCGCCGCTTCGCGCCGGATTACGACCGCGTTATTGTCAACGATCGCGCCCGCGACGCGACCGGTGAGATTGTCGACGCGCTTGGTGAAAAGCAGCTGCGCCTGCCCTGTAACCTTGGCTATGGCCATGCGTTGCAGACAGGATTGAAATATGGTCTATTGCGGGGCTACGACGTAGTGGTTTCCTTTGACGCCGACGGCCAGCACCGGGCGGAGGACATTCGGCCACTGGTCGAGGCGCTTCTGGCCGGGGATGCCGGCGTGGTGATCGGTTCCCGTTACTGCGACGGCCGTCCTTACGAGGGTCCGGCCGGGCGCCGCGCCGGCCAGATCCTTTTTTCGTACCTGACCGGGCTGCTCATCGGGCGGCGAATCCGTGATACCACGTCCGGATTTAAGGCCATGCGCGCCTGGGCCTGTTCGACGATTATCGGCGGCGTTTTCATGGACTTTCACACGGAGACGATCGTCCGTCTGAGCTTGAACGGCTGCAATATTATTGAGCATCCCATCACAATGCGTGAACGGTTGCACGGCCGGTCGATGCACTCGAAGATCAGCTTTGTCGCCTACCCCCTACAGACGTTGCTGCTCACGGTCGTCGCCGCGTTGGATGCACTTTTGCTGCGGAGGACAAGATGAGTACACAGGGTATCCTTATCCTGGATCTAATTGGTTTTACGCTGGCGATGGTGATCATCAACCTCGTGCGCATCCGCCGGCTGCACGTCGCCTACGGCGTTGTCTGGCTGACGGCTGCCATCGCGATGATGATTATCGTCACTATCCCGCCGCTGTTAAATTTTATTACGGTGGCCGTAGGCGCTATCTTCCCGGCGTCGGCGCTGACGATGCTGGCCTTTATCCTCGTGTTCAGCATGCTGATCTTGTTCAGCGTGCAGCTCTCGACATTGGCGGCGAGGCAGGTTGAACTGGCTCAGGCTGTGGCTCTCGAGGAGCTGCTTGCCAGAGAAGCGCAGGCCGGCAGCGATGGGCGCGCGAAATAAGCCACGTATTTGCCTGGTTACGGGGACCTACCATCCAGTCGTGGGTGGTGGGGAGAGCCAGGCGCGGGCGCTGGTGGAGGGGCTAGTTGCCAACAATCATGGCGCGGTAGTCATCACCCGGCGCTCTGATGGAGTGCTGCCTGCGCGCGAGTTCGTCGGGTCCGTGCCGGTGCACCGGCTTGCGCCGTCCGGTGCGGGGCAGCTTAAGAAGTGGGGGCTGCTCTTCAGCGCCGGACCGGCGCTGATGCGTTTACGAAACGAGTATGACCTGATTTTTGTCTCCGGCTTCGGCATCGTGGGCGTCGCCGCTGTCTTCGCCGGCAAGCTTTGGCGTAAACGATGTGTCCTGAAGGCCGATAGTCTGGGCGAAATGTCAGGCGACTACTTCACGGCAGGGCTCGCGCGGGTAAGATTGAGCAAGGCTTCGCTATTATTTCGGCTCTTTCTGCGCCTGCGCAATGCAGTTCTCCGGCGAGCCGATGCATTCGTAGCCATTTCAGAAGAAATCGCCCTGGAAATGGGAGCCAATGGCGTTGCAACAGATAAGATCTGGCGCATTCCAAACAGCGTCGACGCCGATCTCTTCTGTCCGGTGAGCGAAATGGATAAGATCGCGACACGTGAAAAACTCGACATACCGGCCGGGGCGCGGGTGGTGGTCTATACGGGCCGTCTGGTCAGCTACAAGGGGCTTCCTCTTTTGCTGCGCGTTTGGAACGAGATTGCTGCACGCAATAATGACGTATATCTGCTGCTAGTCGGCTCTGGCAGTCTGGACATTCATAATTGCGAAGAGGAACTCAGAGCATTCGTTCGCGACAAGCAGCTTGAACACAGCGTCCGCTTTACCGGAAGCGTCCCGAACGTGCATACGTATTTACAGGCTGCCGATATCTTCGCCTTTCCCACGGAGAATGAAGCTTTTGGCATTGCGCTGATTGAAGCCATGGCTTGTGGACTGGCTGTGGTCGGTACCTGCGTGGGAGGCGTAAAGGATATCCTCCGCGAATTGCAGAACGGGCTCATTGTGCCGCCTGCCGATGCCGGCCGGTTGAAGCCGGCGCTTGAAATTCTGCTAAACGATGGCGGCCTCAGGCAGCAATTGGGAACAGCCGCAAGGCAGACAGTTGAGGAACGCTACACGACTACTCAGGTCGTGCGGCAGTATATTCAGTTATTTTCAATCCAGTATGGCAACACTCTTTCTTAAGCAGGCGACCTCAAGAAGTCGCTCGCTGCGCCGCTCCTGGATAACAGCCAGTTTCTGGCTGCTCGCGCTGGTCCTGGCAACTCTACATACCTGGGCCGCCATCCACAGTAACTCTATGAACGCCGACGGTATCGCCTATTTAGATATCGGCGACGCCTATCTACGCGGCGACTGGCAGACGGCAATCAACCCGGTGTGGAGCCCGCTCTACTCGTGGATATTGGGAACGGTCATGGCTTTGGTGCAGCCGCCGATGGTCTGGGAATTCGCCCTGGTGCATCTGGTCAATCTGGCGATCTTCCTGCTGACCTTTCTCTGTTTTGAGTTTTTTTGGCGGCAACTGAACGATTATCGTAAGCAGAGGTCTGCCGCTAGCGGGCATTCTCTTCCGGACTGGGCCTGGCTGGTTCTGGGTTACGCTTTGTTTTTCTGGATGGCCTTCGAGCAGATTGCCATCTGGGCCGTAACGCCCGACATGTTAATGGCTGCGTTTGTGTTGCTGGCCGCTGGGCTCATCGTTCGTATCCGTGCGGGGCGCGACGGCTGGCTCTCTTTCATTCTCCTCGGGCTGGTCCTCGGGTTCGGATATCTGGCAAAGGCCATCATGTTCCCGCTGGCTATGGTGTTTCTCGTCGTGTCATTGTTTTCCACCGGCTCAATACGCTGGACCGCACGCCGCACGGGCGTGGCGTTGCTTGTCTTTCTGCTCGTCAGCCTGCCGTTCATTGTCGCCATTTCACGGAGCCACGGCAGTGTGACCTTTGGCGAGGCTGGAACGATCACCTATCTCCGGTACGTGAACGGCATCCCCTATCCCCACTGGCAGGGCGAAAGTGACGATTTTGGCGCCCCAGTCCACCCGTCGCGGGTGATTTTTGCCGATCCGCCTATTTACGAGTTTGGAGACCCGATCGGCGGCACATACCCTATCTCCTACAATCCGATTTACTGGTATGAAGGTGCTGCCATACAATTCGAGCCGGCGCTGCAATTAAAGGCAGTTCTGAGCAACGTCCTTTACTATTTCGACCTGTTTCTCCGGGAGCAAGGAGGGTTGGCAGCGGGGGCGCTGTTGCTTTATCTGATTGGCTCTCGGCCGGTTCGTCGTATGCACTTAAGACGCTGGTTGTTGATGTTACCTGCCCTGGCGGCATTTCTCATTTATGCCCTGGTCTACGTCGAGGGCAGGTATGTGGGCGTGTTTGTCTTGCTATTCTGGTCCGATCTGTTGGCCAACGCGCGGGTTCCTGATTCGCCGCTGGCTCCGAAGATAGTGCGGGCCGTTAGCGTGATCGTGATTGGATTTATGCTGGCTAACCTTGTTGCCTTCAATCTGGAAGGATACGGCCGTCTCGCAGAAGGCAGCAGCGCTGCACTGCAAGAAGAGGCCCCGCCCGCCCGGCCGTTTGAGGTGGCGCTGGCGCTACGGCAGTCAGACGTCCCGCCGGGCAGCAGGGTGGGGGTGATCGGCTATGGCTTCGACTCGTACTGGGCGCGGCTGGCGCGGGTGAAGATCGTCGCCGAAATGTTCGAGTGGGAGGCGGGTCCATTCTGGCTGGGCGACGACGGGCAGCCAGAGGCAGCCAAAAGGCAAGAGGCGGTGCTTGAGGCATTTGCCGGCACCGGCGCGTGCGCCGTCGTCGCCGAGTACGTTCCGGCCTACGCGCGGCTACCAGGCTGGCAGCAGGTGGGCACGTCGAATTATTATATCTACTTGCTGGGAGAGAATTGCAGAGAGTAAAGCTAATTTGTCAGAAACAGCCACTATTATTGAACAATGTTGAGAGAGCTACGCTCGACAATTCAATCCGCGCCCGTGCTGAACGACGTGACGGTGGTCATTCCGACTTTGGGACGCCCGATCTTGGAGTCTTGCCTGCGCTGGCTGGCGGACGGCAGCCATTGGCCCGCCCGCGTCGTCGTCGTCGATCAGGGACGGCAGCCTGTAGTCGCTTCCTGGTTGCAGCGGCTGGAAGAGGCAGGAATGAGCACGCTTTACGTCGCCTCCGAGCAGCGCGGCCGCGCTGCCGGCATCAATCGCGGGCTGGAGCGCGTCACAACCCACTTCGCAGCCATTACCGACGACGACTGTTTCGTGAGTGAGAGCTGGCTGGTAAGTATGACCGCTCACCTACGCCGCGAGCCTGAAGCTATTGTGACAGGACGGGTGGAGCTCGCC
>JAICPS010000538.1 GCA_025929715.1 Anaerolineae bacterium
AAACGAAACGAGTTCGACATCGGTCAGATCGACGCCATTTTGCTCCAGATAGCGGATCGTCACGAAATGTTCTGAGGTTCCTTCGACAAAACCAATCTTCGTTCCGACTAAATCTTGAGGACCATTGATCTCATTGCGCACTGCGAGGCTATGGAACCCCGGTTCGGGCGCTGCAATGGCCCCGACGACGCGCATATTTTCCTCGGCGGCAGCGGCGAGGTTGAGCACTGCGAAATCGAGCGCCGGCCCAAGGTCGGCCTGGCGGGCGATAACTGCTTGAATCGCCTCGATACCCGTGCCGTATACCGAAACCTCCACGTCGAGGTTTTCTTCCTCAAAGAAGCCGCGGTCGAGGGCCACCCACGACTGGGATCCAAGTAGGAACCCATCGGCAGCCATGTTTACCTGGGTTGGCGCTGTATCCTCCGCCTCGGCCGCGGCCGGTTCTTCCGCAGGCTGCGTCGCAGCCGTGGTCGCGCCAATTTCTGGCTCCGACGGCGCCGTTGCCTCGCCGGCACTGCACGACGCGGTGATAAGCGCCAGCGCGACGACGATCCCTAAAATCGCCCACTTTGATCTTTCTTCTCTTCTCATCTTGACCTCCACTATTGTATCCATTCAAGCGGCCCGGCTCCGTCAGGAGACGGACAGCCCGAGTTCCACGATACGAGTGCGATACGTTCCGCGCGACGCAAGGATCCGTCGGCCTTTTATGTCTAATCCCCTACCCCGGGTTTCGATAACTGGTTCGGATTGCGGCAAATCGAAAATCAAGCGCAGCTCCTTGTCCAGGTCCGCCGCCCTCAGCGTCAGGCTAAGCGTTGCCAACTTTACGCCCGCCGCTTCGAAGATGTCGGCCACCAGCGTGTCAACGGAGCGTAGCGAAGTCGGATCGATGCGCCTTCCTTTGACCTCGCTCACGATACGGTCCCGGATGACGATTGCCGGGACTCCGTCAAGGGCGAAGACGCGCGTCAGTGATAAAACGGGCGCTACTAGAAAGTCTGGGAACAATTCGCCGTCGGGGGGATGTTCCTTAAATTCAAAGTGGTACACGGATGGCGTGCCCCCGGTCGAGGCCAAAAGCCCGGGGATGCCTGGCCTGAGCGATGCGATGCCTAAGGCTGTGCTGGGGATGGCGTCAGATACGAAAGTGCCAACTCCCCATTGCCGCTTAACGACGCCTTGCGCCGCCAGCCGCGCCAGTGCCTCTCTGACCGTGCTGCGGCTGACGCCAAGCTGGTGGGCAAGCTCCTTCTCTGAAGGAAGCTGCTCGGCAGGCTGGAGATGTTCGTCAATATGGGCGTGGATGGCCTCAATTGTGTAGCGAATGGTATTACTTATCACAGAGGTCCGACCTCCGACCTCTTTGTATCATATTTTTGCTACTCGTGTCAAGACATGACGCACCAGGTTTCCAGGAAACTCGCAGTTTCCAGGAAAGTCGAGGCTACCCTTCCTCCCCTTTCTGCTGCAACGACCTGGCTAATATCATTCTCCCCAGTAACTCCGTCCTAGGAACTTCCACTTCAGGCTGCAGGGAAGCCGCCATACGCGCTATCTCCAGGTTTAGAAACTCGATTTCGGTTTGTCTGCCGTTTCTAAGATCTTGAAGGGTCGAAATAAGTTGCCCGTCGGATCCCCTACTGATTCGCATGATCTGTTCCATTAGTTCGCTTTCGCTTAACCCCATATCGAGCCTGTCCGTTAGCGCAACACACTCCCGGACAAGCTTCCGCGCGAGGTCTGCAACACTTTCATTCCTGGCAAATACTCCATTGTCTACCTCAAGCAGAGGACAAATCGAGTTGAAGATGGAGTTGATAATCGCCTTCTTCCATATTTCCCGTTGAATGTTCGTTTCTGATCGAAATGGAAATGGGTCTGTAGTCAGATCTTCAACGCACTTCTTAAGACCTGCTTCGTCGCCGGTGATGATGCCAATCGGAGAAGCAGTGACCGGGCGAAAGGTAAAGTCGTATGCAGATGTAGGCTGGCTGGTTACATACAGAATGCATCGATAGATTGGGGAGAAATCTGCATCGAGAAATGGCTTTTCAACGCCGACGCCGTTCTGCATGATGACGACAGGACCTGTTGCGGCTTTCTCTTTGAGTTTCAGGGCAATTGCGTTGTTGGCGTGCGCTTTTGTGGTGATGACGATCGTTCCGTCGAAGCTGGCCAGCCTGGATAGCGAAATTGTTTCGACGGACATGCTTATGCAGTCTGCACCGTTCTGCACGGTAACTGTGATTGTGTCTCGGGGCACGTCTTTCCTGCTGGTTCGGACGGCAACCACGCGCCTTCCCGCATGGGCCAGGTAGGCTGCCAACGGGAAACCGACTGCTCCGGAGCCGAGTATGTAGATTGTTTCTTTTGGAGCCATGAGAACCTCTCGTAATTTGGTAACTCGTTTATATCAGCGATTTGCCAAATCGCTGTATGATGTAGAGCGAGTTGGTAACTGGCTCAGGGCAGCCAGTTACCAACTGGTTGTACGGTGGGCTGTATCCAGAACTATGCCCGCTTTATGCTTTCGGGCACATGGCGGCTGGGGCGAGGCCGTTATACTTCTCGGCTGAGAGTTTGACGACGGCTTTGGCGGGTGTGGAATGATGTGAGGGCGAAAACGATGACGGCAGGCGAATTTTTCTCGGTGGCGAAACAGAGTTTTAAGGAGTGGGGAGAGGACCGCGCGCCGAATGAGGCGGCGGCGCTGGCCTATTACGCGATGATCTCCGTGCCTGCGTTGCTGCTGTTGATCCAGTGGTTGCTGGGACAGGTGGTGAGTGACCAGGTGCAGGAGCAGGTGCTCGACTTTGTACAGCAGTCTGTGCGCGGCGGCGGCAGCGAGGCGATTACCACGATCATCGAGGGCGCGGATCGACCGGGTAGCGGCGGCGGGATTGCCGCTGTTGCCAGCCTGGCGACGCTCGCTCTGAGCGCCACGGGCGTGGTAGGCAATTTGGAGCAAGCGCTGAATCGCATGTGGGAGATCGCGGAAGGGGATGTTGGAATCGTCGACAAGATCAAGAAACGGCTCTCTTCGTTGCTGATGGTGCTGCTTCTAGGCGTTTTTCTGGTCCTCTCGGTGATGGCGAGCACGGCGATTTCAGGATTCGCGGAGACACTGACAGAGATTTTGCCGGTTCCCGCCTGGGTGCTGCAGGTGGTGAACGCTTTACTTTCGTTGCTGTTGCTGACGCTGCTGTTTGGGGCGACGATGAAGTTTCTACCGGATGCGCAGGTAGCCTGGCGAGACGTGTGGTTGGGAGCCGGCGTGACGGCGGT
>JAICPS010000313.1 GCA_025929715.1 Anaerolineae bacterium
ACTGCTGCTTTTTCGCCGCCGGCTGCATCCGCGGACTTTGGCTCTGCCTCTACGTCGATTACCCCAAGATTTAATATCTCGGTAAAGATATCGGCGTTGACGTCGTGGATGCGCAGAGCCACCAACTGATCGACGGTGAGGTCGCGGGAGGTGACCTCACGCATTTCACGAATAAAGTCGGAATCGACATCGTGAATGCGCATGCTCACGAGTTCCTCGGCGGTGACCTCCTCAAATCCGGCGCGGCGAACCTCTTGGATGAAGCCTGGCGAAACATCGTGGATCTTCAGCTCGACCAACTCGTCCGGGGTCAGATCCGTAAGGCCCATTTCGTTCATTTCGGCGATGAACCTGCCATCTATCCCGTGAATGCGTAATTGAAGGACCTGATCGATGAGGTTATCCGGTTCGCGACGCCGGTGGCGGCGGGCCGGAGGGCGGGGCGCACGTGGCGGCCTCGGCGGCGCAGGGAAGGTCTCGTCTGCGCTGTTGCGGTCCGCGATGGCCTCGAGAAGCGTTTGCGCCTCGTCGACGGTGATTTTGCCATTGGCCAGCATTTGCAAAATGTGGGTACGCTCGTCGTTCATTGTTCACTCCTTGTTAATTTTTCGGCCGCTTCGCCGACAGTGATTTCCCCGCGGTCGAGTTGTTCCAAAATTTCACGACGCTTCGTGCGCGGCTCTTGTTTCTGGGAGACGATCGGGGCCTCAAAGCCTATGCGCTCGACAACCTCGTCAAGCCTGGTGCGGATGCTCCAATAGGAAATTCCCAGCTCACGCTCCATCTCTTTCACGTTGCCCCGGTTCTTGACGAATAGTTCGAGGAACGCCAGGTCTTCCGGGGAAAGGCGACAGAAGAGGCAGGGGGCATAATGCCCGTTGATCCTCGTGTCGCAGACGCTGCAGCTCAGCTCTGTAACGACGAGTTTGCTATTGCAGGTGGGGCATTGTTCCAAAATTTTTCGCATGTAGTTATATCCTTTGAACGATATCGGGCATAGTAGCATAATAATTTGTTCAAGTCAACAATATCTTTTACGTTTCGCCCAAAAATATTTGTCGAAATGGAGTTGCACGCAGAAGCGTTCTTCGGAGCAAAACTTTCGATAGTGAAACCGGAGGGATGGTAGTCGCGGTCTGGCGCGAATGAACTCAAAAACACATTGACTCCGCCCAAATCGTGTGCTAAGATGAGTGAAACCTTTACGCAAACGTTTTCGTCACACTTTCAGCCTGTTACGTCAGAAAATTCAATATGACCACGATACGGGAAGTTGCAAAAGTAGCCGGAGTCTCTTACGCAACGGTTTCGCACGTGCTCAATAACACGCGCTTTGTTTCTCAGGAAACGCGCGACCGTGTGATGGCGGCGATAGACGAATTGGATTACCGTCCGAACGCCCTTGCGCGCTCTTTGCGAAGTGGAAAAACCGACACGATAGGACTGATTCTTCCTGATAGTTCAAACCCTTTCTTTGCCGAGATCGGCCGCAGCATTGAGGACGCAGCTTTCGAACTGGGCTACAACGTATTTCTGTGTAACACAGATGGGAACGTTCATCGGGAACAGTTATACGTCGACTTATTAAGCAAGAAACAGGTAGACGGCATTATCTTTGTGGCGGCGGGCGACCAGGTCGACTCGCTCAATGCGCTGCTGAACGACGAAATGCCCGTGGTCTTAGTCGATCGTGACCTGCCCAACATCGAGGTAGACGCCGTGCTCACCGACAACCGGCAAGGGGGGTACCTCGCGACGCGGCACCTGATCGAATTGGGCCACCGCCGCATCGCCTGCATAACGGGACCTTCCAGCATCACCTCGGGTGCGGAACGCCTTACCGGTTATCGTCAGGCGCTCGAAGAAGAGGGAATCCCTTACGACAAGTCGTTGGTTCTCGATGGTAACTACCAGCCCGATGCGGGGCTAAGAGCTACGTCGATCTTGCTCGAGCTGGATTCGCCGCCCACAGCAATTTTTGCCTTAAATGACCTGATGGCGGTCGGCGCTCTCCATGCCGCTGCCAGAGCCGGCCGCCGCGTCCCAGAAGATGTAGCCATCATAGGTTACGACGATACGGAACTGGCCAGCTTCATGAATCCTCCGCTGTCAACGATTGCCCAGCCTAAGAATGAGATCGGCCTGCAGGCGGCCAATATCCTCGCCAGACGAATCACCAATAAATCGTTTCCTACTTACCGCATCATCCTTCCCCCAGAATTAGTCGTTCGAGAGAGTACGTCACCAGATGCGGTGGTCGTCGATCAAGAAGTTATGTACAGATCGAATACAGATGGGCTGATGCCGAACGCCCAAAAAGAAATGGAATGACCGGTCTACGGTTCGTCTGGACCAGGCTCGGCGGTCCAGACTGGGGCCGGAATGCCAATAGAACGACCAATCACATCCTCAAGGGCTATTGGTGGTTTGATGAAAGCCGAGCGATCACTATTTTTACCGTTCAATCAGAGGAGGTAGAGAGATGAAATATCGTGATCGGAAACCATCCCTTGTCCGGGCGCTGCTGCCCCTATTTATTGTAATGCTCTTGCTTGCCGCCTGTACCGGAGCGCCTACGGAGCAGGACACAGATCCAACCACCGCACCCGAAGTCGAAGAAGTGGAACCCACCGAAGCCGTAGAAGCGGAAGAACCCGCTCCTGAAGAGGAGGAGCCCGCCGAAGCCGAGACCGGTGAGGGCGAAGAAGCCGAGGAGCCCACTACGGGAGAGGAGACGGCGGGTGGAGAAGACATGGACTTTAGCCCAGATATTCCAGATCCAGAGGAACCGGTCGTCGTGACGTTTGCTTCCTGGGTCTATGGCGAAGCCTGGCAGGCTTTAGCCGACCAATTCCATGAGATCCATCCCAACATCACCATAGAGTTCCAGGACGTTCCGTTCGAGGAAATGCACGACAAACTGTTGACCCAGGTAGCCGCGAACAACCCACCGGACACTGCGTATGTGGATGCCTCAATTGTTGCTGAGTTTGCCTCAAGGAATGCATTGGTTAATTTGGACGACTACGTTTCCAAGAGCCAGGTGGTCGATCTCGATGACTACGTACCGGCATTCCTTCAATCTGCGCAGTGGGAAGATAGCCTTTATGCGCTGCCTATCGACGGCGAGTCCACAGGGCTTTTCTACCGCACTGACTGCTTCGAGGAAGCGGGGCTGGATCCGAACCAGCCACCGGAAACCTGGGAAGAGTTCGAAGAGTACGCGGCGGCAATGACCGACCCGGCGAACAATCGCTATGGGACGATCGTCTTTGCCCCAGAAGCTGCCTATTACTTCTACCCCTGGCTATGGCAGGCCGGCGGAGAAACCCTGGCCGAGAATGGCACCGACGTGATCTGGGATAGTCCGGAAGGCCAAAGAGCGGCCGAGTTTTACGTGAATCTGGCCCAGTACTCACCTCCAGACTTTCTGAATTCGAACTCGTGGGACGGCCGGGTGGCATTCGCCAATGGCGACGTGTGCATGTATGTCGCCGGCGCCTGGTTTGCCGGGACACTGCTGACGGAGTTCCCGGATGCGACCGGGCTCTGGGCGACCGCTCCGCTGCCCGAGGACGAGCGCTGCGCCACGACTATTGCAGGCGACCACCTGGTTATCTTCCAGGACTCCGAACATCCGGAGGCTGCGTACAAATGGCTTGAGTTTGTGTCCGCTCCGGAGAACATGGCGCTATTAAATCAGGGGACGCCCGAGGCGCCGGCAACATTGTTGCCTCCGCGCATCTCGCTGCTCGAAGACCCCGCACTCTACGAGGGCAGGGACTTCATGAGAGGCTTTGCCGAGAATATGCAGTGCGCCGTCGTCAGCGACGTCGTGCAGCCGCGGTACTTTGAGATGGAACAGTTCCTGAACGAAGACCTGGGACGCGCATTCTATGGTGAGATTGACGGCACGACCGCCGTCATCGAATCGGCTGAAGAAGCAGAGGCCATCCTCGAACAATAGTCAATGTTACGCTGATGCCTATCCCCTCCCCCAGTAAGTGGGCGAGGGGATAGGCCTTGTAATGGAGGGTCACTATGGCCGTCATTAGTTCTCCCTTGCCCAGGGCACAGAAGAGTATGCGAGAGGGATGGCGCAGCCTTCGTAAAAATTGGACCGCATATCTTTTTCTGGCGCCCGGTATGCTCCACTTTATTGTTTTCACGCTGTTCGCCGTCAGCTTCGCCTTCTATCTCAGTTTCCACCAGTGGAACATCCTGGAACCAGACAAGCCGTTCGTCGGTTTGGACAATTACATCCGGCTTTTTAGCGACAAGAAGTTTCTCCAGTCGACTGGGAATACGCTCCTTTTCATGGTGGGGATTCCACTGACGATGGCCCTTGGCCTCGGCATCGCCTTGCTGCTGAATGTGAAGGTACGCGGTCAGGCTATCTATCGCACGTTGTTTTACCTGCCGGTCATTACACCGTTGGTTGTGTCATCGATCATCTGGAAATGGATCTACCAGGGCGATTACGGTCTGCTTAACTACTATTTACTACGGTTGGGCCTGATCGAGGAAAGGCTCCTCTGGTTGTCAAATCCTGATTTGGCTCTGCCGGCGCTGATCGTGATGGGTGTGTGGGCCGGCGCCGGCAGCCATATGATTATTTACCTGGCGGGCCTGCAAGCGATTCCGGAAGAACTGTACGACTCGGCAAAGGTGGATGGCGCTAATGGCGTGCAGCGGTTAATCCATATAACTATTCCTTTGCTTGCCCCCACCTCTTTCTTTCTTTTTGTCACTTCGGTCATCGCTACATTTCAGATTTTTACGCAAATCTACATTATGACCAGCGGCGGACCGCTGAACCGCACATCGACGATCGGCTACTACTTATACGAGGTCGCGTTCAGGCGCCTGGATATGGGTTATGCGACCGCGATGGCCTTTGCGCTCTTCGCGCTGGTCTTCGCGTTTACCTTGATACAGATGAAATTCACTCGTGGCGATATTGAGTATTAGAGGAGTTTGACCATGGAAGTGACGCGTCCGGAAAAACTTATTCGCCAAACAGGGCTTGAACGTAAGGTCAGTATAAAGAACCTGGAACTTGGGATCGGAAAACTGATTCTTTACGCCATCCTCACAGCTGGCGCAATTATTTTTACGGCGCCCTGGGCATGGATGGTTTCAGCTTCTTTCCAGCCGCTCGGGGAAATGTTCAACTGGCCGCCGACATGGATTCCAGAGACGTTCACGCTTAACAATTACGTAAATTTTCTGGAGGCACAGGGACTCTGGCGCTGGTTTGTTAACAGCGCCGTGATTGCCATCGCCGTGCTGATTGCTCAACTAATCGTCAACTCGCTGGCGGCTTATGCATTTGCCAAACGCAATTTTCCTGGGCGCGATCTGCTGTTCCTGGCCATGTTGGGCACGCTGATGATCCCGGGCCAGATCTACCTCATTCCCAACTACATTATCCTACAGCATATACCGTTTTTCAACGGCAACGACATCATGGGCATGGGCGGTCATGGCTGGCTGGATTCTTATTGGGGGCTGATCATTCCCTATTCCTTCAGCGTGTGGAGCGTCTTCTTCATGCGCCAATATATGAAGACAATCCCCAGCGAGCTATTGGACGCTGCGCGTATTGACGGCGCTTCGGAGTTCCGGATTTACACCCAGATCATTTTACCTCTCTGTGTTCCGGTCCTGGCAGCACAGGCTATCTTCACCTTTACTTTCGTCTGGAACGATTTCTTTTGGCCCCTGATTGTGATTAG
>JAICPS010000687.1 GCA_025929715.1 Anaerolineae bacterium
ACCCTCCGCAGCTCCGCCGTGGCGGTCTCATCTACCGACCAGGAATCCTTGTCGATGACCACCCCATACTGCCGCCGCGCGTTTTCCAGGCTCACGTACTCGTCGCGCACGTCCTCCAGCACCTGCTGCGGATCGCGCTCCAGCGCGTCGCCGTAACCGCCGCCGCAGGGGCTGACGGTGCGATATAAGTCGCCCGCTGCCACGCGCCGCGAAGGGATTTTGGAGGGCAGGTCGATCAGCTCGTCGCTGCCGGCCGGCGTGTATTGAAAGGCGCCCGGCGTGCCGGGCTGGCCCCCGAACACACCCCAGGGCGCGTACTTGTTGCCTTCGCCTTCCAGCGACATGAATGAATCAGACAGGAATTCGATCTCGCGAATCGAGCCCAGGCCGCCGCGCCACTTGCCGGGCCCGGCTTTGTCTTCCACCAGCTCATAACGCGCCACGCGCAGCGGGTAATGGCTCTCGATATCTTCGATGGGATTGTTGCGCGTGTTGGCGAACAACGTGTCCACGGCGTCCATGCCGTCCTTGCCGTAGCGCCCGCCGTAGCTGCCCTCGGTGATGTCCATGTAGACCCAGTAGTTCTCGTCCACTACGCCGCTGTAGGCCGCCACCTTCAAATTGCCAATGCCGCCGCTGATGTTGCGCGGCGCAACCGGCGCCAGCGCCTTCATCACCGTGGCCGAGATGATATTGCCGGGGCAGAAGCGGGCGATGACCGGCGCGGGATAAATCGGATTTGCCAGGCAGCCCCTGGGCGCGGTGATGGTGATGGCCCGCGTCAGGCCGTCATTTTGCGGCACGTACTCCATGAGCGCCGAGTCCAGCAGCACCGAGCGCAGCGTGACGTAAATGGCGATGTCCACGGTGCCGATAAAGGGCATGTTGATCGGCTTGTTGTCCACCTGCGGCGCGGTGCCGGTGAGATCCACCGTCATCTCGTCGCCGTCGATGGTCACCGTGACGGCGATCTTCAGGTCCTTCTCCGCCGGGTTGTTGCTGTCCAGAAAGCCGTCGATGAAATCTTCGGCATAGTAAGAACCGTCCGGCAGCGCGGCGATGGCCTGGCGCATCATGCGATCGGAGTAGCTCATCAGCTCCTCGCTGGCGGCGAGCACGTTTTCGTAGCCAAAACGCTCGATCAGCTCCAGGTAGCGCTCCGCGCCCACGCGGCAGGCGGCCACCTGCGCTTCCATGTCGCCCACCACCATCTCCGGACTGCGAATGTTCTGGCGCAGGATGCGCCACACCTGGTTGTTGCGCCTGCCGCCCTCGTAGAGCTTGATGGCCTTAAACTGCAACCCCTCGGCATAGGCGTCCATGGCGTCCACGATGCCGCAGCTTCCCGGCGATAGTGCGCCCACGTCCAGGTGGTGCGCCGTGGTGTAGGAAAAGCCGACCATCTCGTCGCCAAGGAAAATTGGCATGCCAATGCCAATATCCGGGCCGTGCGAGGCGCCGTAATAGGCGTGATTGTGCATGAACACGTCGCCGGGATAGAACTGTTCGTCCAACTCAGCCATAGCGCGAAACATGCCCTGCAGGTAGCCGGGAATCGGTCCCAACTGCAGTGGGGTGCTGATGGGGCACTCGGCAAGCTGGCGGCCCAGCGAGTCCAGAATCGCCGCGCCGAAATCCTCCGACTCTCGAATAATGCTGGAATAAGACATGCGCGCCAGCTTGTGCCCCATTTCCAGCGCCACGTTCTCCAGCGCGCCGCCAATAACCCGCGCCGTAATTGGATCAATCGCCGGCAGCTGCGGATTGCCGGCCAAAAAAGTGTCTTTAGGCATCGTCATGGTCGTACCTCCTGAGCAAGTTTGCAAGTTAGCAAGTTTGCAAGTTTTCCTCTTGCCCCTTGCACACTTGCCCCTTGCCCCTTTTTTAAGTACCCCCCTGCTTCAATATCAAATTCCCCGACCGCTGCACCGTCGCCGTCCAGCCCGGCGGCACGGTGGTCGTCGAGTCCTTCTGGTAGAGAATCGCCGGGCCTTCAATCTGCGAACCGGCCCGCAGGCGGTGGCGTTCGTAAAATTTCGTTTCAAACGCTTCCAACGAACCGTTTACGCGGAAGTGGCCCTGCGCGCTCTTGACGTACGCTTCGGAACCGTCCACGCCTTCGGCGGTGCTGCCGCCGCCGCCATCGGCGCCGCCGCCGTCGTCGATGCTGGACGCGGTCAGCTTGGGCATTTTGCCCACGCCTACTACCCGCAGGCTCACCAGCTCGATGGGATTTTCGGTGAAATAGTGCCCGTAC
>JAICPS010000753.1 GCA_025929715.1 Anaerolineae bacterium
GCCGTGCCGCCCCCACGTTTTTTCGTAGCCGCCTGCCCTGGCCTCAGCCGCCGTTCGCCCCGCGTCCTTCAGCAGAGCATAGCGCGCATCCAGCGCTTCGCGCAGTTCCGGCAGTACCGCCCGGGGCGATTCGTCTGGCGCCAGAAGCGCGTTGATCGTCAGCCACGCCCCCTCGCTCGTCTGCACGAACTGGTAGTGCGGCAGCACAAAGTGCGCCGGGTGAAAGGCGGACCAGGCATACTCCGGCGTGAAATCGGCGCGAAAAGCAAAGCCGCCAAATAGCCGCGGCGTCGCGAAAGGTGAAAGCTCGTTGAGCAGCACCGCGTCGTCAAACAACGCCCGCGCCTGCTCCTGAATATGCCCCACACGCCCGTCGCCCCAGGCCATCAAATGCACCGCCACCCCAAATCCTGCAAATACGATGTCGTCGCGCACATCTTCCCAGAAAAAGCGCTCGCGCAACCTCTCGCGGCGCGCCGCCTGCTCCAGAAAAGTCGCCGCATCTACACCAGGACTGGGCCGGCTGTAGCTAACGAGCCGACCATCCGCCGATGAGCGATACGTCGGGCTCGGAGAAAGCGCCGGCCCCGCCTCCCGCTCCCACTGTTCCTCCCGGTGCGTCTCAGCCATGGTTATATCCAACACTTTTCAGCAACAGCGGCAGCAAACTCTCTAGAATGCGCTCCGATTCCGGTTCGCCCGTGTACACCCAGCGGATGATCACGTTGTAAATGGCCCCCATCCAGGCGTGCGACACCACCTCTGTGTCCACAGGCTCGATGTCGCCCACGTCCACTGCTTCCTGAAGATAAGTTTCGATCAGCTGCGCAAAGCGCTCGTTGATCTCCAGCCGCTTGTTCTCGAAGGTCGTTCCAAGCCCCACCGCCTGCACCAGCAAAATCTTCGCCGGGCGCCGGTACTTGCTAAAAGCGTCCAGCGTGGCTGCCAGCGCTACCTGCACGCGGCCCATGCCCGGAGGCGAGCCTTCAATCGCCTCCGTCACCCGCCGCTCCAGCAAATCGGCAAACTGGTCCACCAGCGCCAGAAACAGCCGCTCTTTGTTTGGAAAGTGAAAATAAATGGCCCCCTTCGACGTCTGCGACTCGGCCACAATCTCGTCCAGCCGCGTGTCATGGTAGCCTTTATTCGCAAAAATACTCAACGCCGCGTCCAGAATACGGTCCTTCGTGCCCTGCGGTTCCTCTTTCGTTACGTCGTTCATACGTTTTCTCGCCGAAAATCGATTATACTCAACTCTCAGACCGACCGGTCGGTCTCCTTGTTATAAGCATAACATATATCTGCCTTCAATGCTATTATTTGTGAATTAGAGTGTATTTGCAGGTGCCCCTGATCCCGATTACCATTCAGCAGACTATGTGGCAGGAGGAAAATATGAAGATAACTGAACAGAGCAGGTTTGCGGTCGTTTTTTCGGTTATCGTGGCATCTCTCTTGTCTGCACTTGCGCTCTCGGCATGCCAACGCCAGCCAGACGAAAGCGAGGCGACTGCGACGACTGTTTCTGCTGACATTGCCACACTCCCTGCCACGCCGACCGCCGCCGAACCGACGGTTGTGATCGACGAACCAACTGCAACCACTGCGGCGCCCACCGCGACCCCAGAACCTACCGTAGAAGC
>JAICPS010000465.1 GCA_025929715.1 Anaerolineae bacterium
AGATCTCCCTGCGGCACCTCCTCGCGGCTGAGGTATCTGGGAGCCATGGCGGCGACGTGCAGCGCAAGGTCATGAGCCAATTCCTGAAATTGGTCGTTCATCGCCACAAAATCAGTTTCGCAATTCAGCTCCACCATCACACCAACACGATTCCCAAGGTGGGAATAGACTTCAATCAAGCCTTCGCTGGCATCACGTTCCGATCGCTTGGCGGCGCGCGCCAAGCCTTTCTCGCGCAGTGCGCTTGCTGCCTGGTCAAAGTCACCACCAGCGTCTTCCAATGCCCTCTTAGCATCGAGCACACCCGCCCCGGTTAGCGCGCGCAATTCCTTAATCATTTCAACCGAAATGTTCATGATTATACGTCTCCGTGCACTACATTAAATGACCGGCACCTGAACTGGATACCGGTCACTTTCTCTCACCTTCAAACTGGCGAAGAACCTCTTGCTAAGGCCTACTCTTCCTCTTCGGAATCGGCCACCGCCGCTGCAGCGGCAACTTCCTCAGCCTCTCGAATCTTGGCCAGAGTCGCTGCGCCCAAAAGATCTTCATCAGTCAGATCCGCGCCGTAATCATCATAACGCTCGTAGTCGGCATCTTCGTCATATTCCGAGATTTCATCGACGAGCGCCTCTTCTCGCATCGCGCGCCCTTCCAGCGCGGCATCAGCAAGTTTGCTTGTGATCAGTTTAATAGCGCGGATCGCATCGTCGTTCGAGGGAATGATAAAGTCAATGACGTCGGGATCACAATTGGTGTCAACCATGGCGATGACCGGTATCTCCAGGATATTTGCCTCACGCACGGCTGTCTCCTCGTTATTTACGTCGATAACAAACATCAGCTCCGGCAAACCCTTCATTTCGCGAATGCCGCCGAGACGTTCGGTCAACTTCTCGATTTCACGCTCTAGCGTCAGGCGCTCCCTCTTTTTCAGAAGGTCAAACTCGCCTGCATCTCGGCGCGACTCCAGCTCGTTCAGGTAACGAATGCGCTGGCGGATCGTTTGCCAGTTCGTCAGCGTGCCACCCAGCCAACGCTGATTCACGTAGGGCTGGCGGGCTCGCGACGCCTCGCGCGCAATCGTGTCCTGCGCCTGTCGCTTCGTGCCTACAAACAAGACGGCGCCGCCACCCGCGACAGTGTCGCGCACTAGATTGTAGGCTTCATCAATCATAAGGATTGTCTGCTGCAGATCCAGAATGTGGATGCCGTTGCGTTCCGTGAAGATATAAGGCTTCATCTTCGGGTTCCAACGGCGCGTTCTGTGTCCGAAATGCACCCCGGTTTCCAGCAGTGCTTTCATTGAAACTACGGCCATGGGGAATATTCTCCTTTAACTGTTTTAGGCTTCCACGCTCGTCATCCCGCCTTGGAACTTGCACGGCCATCGTACCTTCTCGTCTGGCCCGTAAGGCTCGCGGGGCATAACAATCGGTACATGCAAGCACACCCAATGCGATCGGAGCGTGTGTCGTTTTACCGGCGCATCGTTGCCAGCACATCGATTATAGCTTGCGTGAAAAAATACGCAAACCGGTCGAGTCTCGATGCAAACTTGTGCCAGGCATTCATTTCCAGCGTGTCAGAATCGTCTCGCGCTCAAAGGCCTGGATGCCGACGTAAACCAGCGCCACGTCTATGATCAGAACCACCAGCGCCACGAGCAGCACAAACTGCCGGTCTATCAGTAGGAGCCCCACCGATTGCCCGACCACGCCAAGTACGATCGGCAGGATAATCAGCATTGAGATTTGTTCCGCAACGCGCGGATCCGAGACCCTTGAAGAAATCATGATAGCGATAGTAACCGCCAGCAAAGTCAATAACGGACCCACGACGAAAATCGCCAGGATCCAGAGTGGATCGAGTAAGTACTGAAAGGCGGTATTGCTCACCAAGAAATACATCGCAATGACGAATATGCCGAAACTTATCCAGGTCGCTGCTATCGCGGGAATGATTGCCGCCAACGCCTTGCCCGCAAGCAGTTCCGTTGTGGTGATCGGCGTGGCCAGCAGCGGCTCCAGACTCCGAGTCGTCTTCTCGCCGACGATGCTATAGGCAGCAATGGTGACCGGAATGGCCACCGGCAAAATCATAAACATGAAACCGTAAAGGTTAAGAAAGTAGACCTCAACACACACGGCGGCTTCCAAATTCTGGCACAAAACGTCGGCCGCCGGGAATTCCTCTTCAAATTCAGGCCCGCCGGCGCCAATATCACCTGTCGCAAGGGTCGTAATCACCGGCAGCGCGATGAAGAGCAGCGGAAGAAAGGCCACGCTGAAGAAAACCAGCCGGTTCTTAAATACTTCACTCCATTCCTTCAGAATTATCGTCTGAACTTTATACATGGCCCACCAGTTGCAGATAAATATCTTCCAGCGAATGGCGCAACTCGCCGACGAATTGAATGTTGGCTCCCGCGCTCACCAATTGGCGGATAAGGTCAGGATTGTATCGCTCCGGATCGTCGAGGGACAGAAGCAGCTTGTTGTCAATCGCTTCTACCTTTTTTACGTAATTTAGGCTAGCAATCGCGCTCACGTATGGTTCTGGGGAATCGGCCAGGTGGAACACGATCTGCCGTCCGTAAATCTGCCGGCGCAGCCCGGAGGGAGTGTCCACGCTCAGCAATTTCTGGTTGAAGACCGCAATTCGATCACAAAGCCGCTCCGCCTCGTCCAAATTGTGTGTGCATAAGAAAATCGTGCGCCCCTGTTTGCGAAGTTCTGCCACAAAATCGCGCACAAGCTTCGCGGCCTCCGGGTCAAGTCCGGCCGTTGGCTCGTCTAGAAAGAGGACGCGAGGTTCGTGCAGCAAGGCGCGCGCTATGGAAAGCTTCTGCTTCATGCCCTTGCTAAACGTTCCTGCCGCGTCTTTGCGGCGCTCCCACAGACCTAGCAAGCGCAGATAGCGTTCAACCTGGCCGTCGACCTCCGGTACCTCATAAAGCCGGGCGTAGATTTGAAGATTTCTTTCCGCACTCAGGCGCTCATACAATCCCGGCGCTTCGGTCAAGATTCCTACGTGACGGCGGATCTGCTGATCCGCCTCGCCCACGCGGAAGCCCGCAACCTCAGCCGTCCCCGCGCTCGGCGCAATCAGACTTGTCAGCATGCGCACAGTCGTCGTCTTACCCGCGCCATTGGGCCCCAAGAAACCGAAGACCTCTCCGGAGTTGATTTCCAGCGTCAGACGGTCAACCGCAGTTGTCCCGTTGAAATTCTTACTCAGGTTTATTGTTTTGATCATTTCCTCAATCCTGGTAAGCGTCGCGGCTACACGTACCGACTCTCATCCAACTTGCGCTCGATTTCTTGAGATTCCAGGCGGATCAGCTGCCGGTCCGGCGGCGCTGCGCCGACCTCTGCTTCCTCGATGATCTGATCACGCCACTGGTAAATTAGCCACAAGCTGAGAAGGGCAAACAGACCAATAATAAGTTCGGCAACAAGTGCGCCAAATTGGACAATCGTAATTAAGGCGGCGGCGTTCGACAATGCGTGCCAAACAATCGCGAGCAGCAACCACCTCCCCGAGTCAAAACGCACCGACCTCATCACCATCAATGACAATGCCAGGTGTACCAGGATACTGAAACCCCTTTCTACGCCGCCCAGAAGCTTTTCATACCACGGCAGCGCGAGTAAAGCCGCCGCCTGTGTCTGCACTTCTGGCAACAAGTCGGCCGGCACCAGCTCTGTAAAGTAACCTCGGCCGATACCAAGCACAACCGACGTGTTGACAATGAATAGCAGTCCCAAAATGATCGCTTCGATTCCACTATGCCCGGCCCCGACCATCAGCCCCTGCGACCAGCTGCGCGCGTCGCGGCGCCAGAAGCGATACGTAACGTAGCGAGCCAACTCCTCAAACACGCCTGCTGAGAGCCCATAAAATAGGGCAACCAGC
>JAICPS010000125.1 GCA_025929715.1 Anaerolineae bacterium
ACTTCGTGAGGCAATGCCAGACCTGGCGATACGCACGACATTTATCGTCGGATATCCAGGCGAGACCGAGGAAGAGTTCGAGAGCTTGCAAACGTTCATCCGTGACCTGCGCTTTGATCGCGTTGGCGTGTTCACCTACTCATATGAAGCATCTACGCCATCGGCAAAAGTTTCCTGGCAGGTTCCTGACGACGTAAAGGAAGCACGGCGTGATAAGCTGATGGCGCTACAGCAACAGATATCGCTAGAGAAAAACCAGGAACAGGTTGGCCGCACACTGCCCGTACTCGTCGAAGGTTTTGGCGACGGGGTTAGCATCGGGCGGACCTATCGTGATGCGCCGGAAATTGATGGAATGGTCTTCGTGCCCGGGGAGCTGCCCGTCGGAGAGATCGTACCCGTGTACATCGATGGCGCCATGGTTTATGATTTGTCAGGCACGCCGGCGGGCTACAAACATGGAGAACCGGCCATTGCCCTGGAACACATCAAGGCTACTTGAAAGCCTAATTGCGCCCTACTCCGACACAGAATAGAAACACTGGAGGCTTCGCAGCCAATATGCCTCGGTCGCGATTCACCTGGACGCTCGTCATATTGGGCGCACTGCTGCTCGGCACTACCTGGATATTTCTCTCGCAAGAGTCTGTATATGAGCTGAACCTGATAGATAATATGGTAGAGGCGCCCGCGGTGGGCTATCAGGCGCCGGACTTTACCGTTCCAACCATGACCGGCGAAACTTTCACGCTAAGTGACCAGCGCGGCCGGCCGCTGGTGTTGAACTTTTGGGCGACGTGGTGTCCGCCTTGTCGCGCCGAAATCCCATTCTTCCAGGCGGCAAGCCGCAAGTACAATGGTCAGGTGACTGTTGTGGGAGTGGATGACGGAGAGCCAATTGAGCTCGTCGCCCCATTTGCGTCGCGACTGGACATTGCCTACGTCATACCAATGGACGAAGATGGCGCCGTTAGCAAGGAATATCGTGTCCACTCATTGCCCTCCACATTTTTTATCGACGAAGGCGGCGTGATCCGTTACATACACATCGGCGTCATAAACCGGGCCGTCCTGGAAGACAAAATCGCACAACTGCTCGAGTCATAAACCAATGTTGCCAAGCATTAGCATCGGACCTCTCGTTCTCCCCACCGCCAGTCTGGTGACCATCCTCGGTATCTGGCTGGCGCTGGCGACCACCGAAAAAACCGCAGCCCACCTGAGGTTAGACGTACCGTTTACATATAATCTGGCAACCGTCGCGCTTGCGAGTGGGTTCATTGCCTCACGCCTCGCGTTTGTCGTCGCACATTGGAGCGCGTATCGCCAAAATCTTCTTGGCATCATTTGGCCGTTGACGGGTGGGTACGATCTGTGGGCGGGGCTCATAGCTGGCTTTGCTGTCGCCTTCTTCTATGGCAGAGCCAGGCAGCTTCCACTGGGCGCTACGCTGGACGCTCTGGCGCCCGCAATTCTTGTCGGATTGATGGCCGTCAGTCTTGCCGACTTTCTGGGAGGACCTGGTTATGGCGTAGAGGCGGATATACCCTGGAGCATCTCACTTTTCGGAATCAAGCGCCACCCTGTACAGCTGTACGAACTGATCGCGGGTATTGCAGCCCTACTGTCCTGGCTGGCATCTAGTCACGGGCGTAGTTTTAGCGGCCACTTATTTCTAACCTCTGCAGCCGTCTACAGCTCCGGGCGACTTTTCGTCGATGCCTACCGTGCCAACGCCGCGCTCATCGCAAACGGGTATCACATCGTTCAGATTCTGTCGCTAGCCGCGCTGCTTGGCGCCCTCTTTCTCCTCATGCGAGGCTTCACAAGTTCCGTGTCCCCTGAGTCTGCAAACATCTCCGAATGACCTCTGGACTCTTGCCAACGTGCCTTGAAACGGGTACTATGCAGGCCGAATACAGCCAGGGAGGGCACATTAGGAATGTTTGAGATTAACGGAACGTATGCCAATCGCAAAGGGACATATAAAGTCCTATCGCTGGATCCACCGCGGATGACCGTTCGCTACGACGACGGCTCAACTGCCGAACTTAATATTGGCATTCAAGAGCGCATCTGGGAAAACATTCAGGGTGAAGAAGAAGCACGGGCGGCAACTCGTATAGCACGCCAACGACGCGCAAACCAGGACACAAAGCACATCATCAAATCCTTGAGCATGGTCATGGAAGAAGATCTTTCGGTGCCGGGCTGGCGAGAGCGAATCATCGTCGTAGACAATTCTGGTCCTGAAATGCGAGCCGGCGACCGGGTCCTCTTCTTTGCTGTGGAGGACCAGGTGTTTTTTGCGGTAGCGACCATTACCGGCCCACCGGCCGATACTGTTCCTAAGGGCTTTTTCTTCTCAGACGAAGAACTAGAGAATCTGCGCTTTTATCCCATCGATCTGGATGAGCATACGTATAATCTGGAGAATGCCGTAGATCTAGATTCGATTGAGCTGGAAAATGTACCGAATTATCGTAGGCAGCTTCAAAAATCGAACACCTTCCTGCAGATAAGCGAGGATGATTTTGAGCTTGTCGCCGAAATGCTGACGGAGATAACGGAAGAAGAAGAGGAAGATTTCGAGGACGAAGAAGAGGAAGAAGAGGATTTTGAAGAATAACAAGGATTTGAGCGGCGAGAATATCCTGGTATGCGTGGCGTGGCCTTATGCCAGCGCCGACATACACCAGGGGAATATTACCGGCTCATACTTACCGGCAGATATCTACGCGCGCTATCACAGACTCAAAGGCAATCGTGTCTTAATGGTGTCCGGATCGGACAGCCATGGTACCCCGGTTACCGTCAAAGCCGACGAGGAAGGCAAATCCCCACAAGAGGTATTTAGTTATTATCACAAGCGCTTTTTGGAGTTATTTCAAAAGTTTGGCCTGAGCTATGATCTCTTCACACATACAGACACAGAGAACCACCACCGCGTCTCGCAGGACATCTTCAAGCGCCTTCTGGAACAAGGATATCTCTATCGTCAAATTAGCGAGCAAATGTACTCGCCCGCGGCCAATCGCTTTCTACCCGACCGCTACGTCGAGGGCACCTGCCCCAATTGCGGCTATCCCCGGGCTCGCGGCGACCAATGCGACAACTGCAACACCTTGTTTGAAAGCGCGAGCGAGCTTATTAGCCCTCGCAGCAAAACGGACGACAGTGCATTGGAACTGCGCGAGACGGAGCACTTCTTTCTGGATCTACCTAAGCTCGCCGACGATGGACTTACGAAGTGGATTCAAGCGGATAAGGAACATTGGCGCCCACAGGTTATTAATTTTGCCCGCAATTTAATTTTGAACGAGGGGCTACAGGGGCGCGCCGTCACACGTGACCTGGATTGGGGTGTCGCCGTGCCGGTTCCCGAGTTCCGGCACAAGGTTCTGTACGTCTGGTTCGAAGCCGTTATCGGTTATTTATCGGCAACCATCGAATGGGCCAATAACCAGAATCAGCCAGAGGCATGGAAATCCTGGTGGTATGGCAAGGACGCCCGCACCGTCTATTTTATCGGAAAGGACAACATTCCCTTTCATGCTGTCATTTGGCCCGCCCAGCTTCTTGGCATCGAGCGCCTGTATGAGAGCGATGAAAATCAGACATTAAACCTGCCCTATGACGTTCCCGCCAATGAATTCATGAACATGGAAGGCCGCAAAATCAGTGGAAGCCAAAATTGGGGCGTGTGGATGCTTGATGCACTCGAACGCCACGATCCGGATCCGCTGCGCTACTATCTCACGGTCAGCATGCCCGAAACGCGCGACAGCGATTGGAGCTGGCAGGGCTACATTGAGCGCAACAACAATGAATTGGTGGCTAACTGGGGTAATCTCGTGAACCGTGTTCTAAAAATGACGCACCGCTATTTTGACGGCGTCGTTCCAGAACCGGGCGAGTTGCGTGAAGATGACATAGCTTTGCTGCGTTCAATTGACAGCGGTTTTGAATTGGTCGGCGAGCTGATCGATAGCTGCAAATTCCGTGCTGCAGCCGCAGAAGCGATGGCGCTCTCCACGGTGGTGAACCAATATCTGGAAGAGATGAGCCCCTGGCAGACCGCGCGCAATGACGAGAAAGCGACGGCAAAGACGCTCTACACGGCAATCCAGGCGATCAATGGTCTGAAAATTCTGTTCGCGCCGCTTCTGCCTTTTACGAGCCAGCGCCTACACCGGTTACTCGGCGAAGAAGGGTCGCTGTTTGGCGAGCAGCGCGTGGAAAGCTATGAAGAAAGCGAGCGTAGCCATAACGCGCTTACTTACGACGACGCTGCGGCCGTGGGACAGTGGCGCCGCCAGCCGATTGCATCCGGCCAATTGCTGCCCGCGCCTGAACCGCTATTCACCAAGCTGGACGACAGCGTGGCAGACGACGAGCTGGCGCGCCTGGGAGCTAAGGAGCACGCGGCATGACATACAACAATGAGCAACTGAGCGACTACCTAAATAGCCTCGTGCCCCAGCGCCCTGCCGAAATGCGGGAAATGGAAGCTTACGCCAAGGAGAATGAATTTCCTATCATCGGCCCGGCTGCAGGATACTTCTGCTATCTCAGCGCGCGGCTGATTGGAGCTAAGCGCATATTTGAGTTGGGCTCAGGTTACGGCTACTCAACTGCCTGGTTTGCGCGCGCCGTACAGGAAAATGGGGGCGGTGAGGTCTTTCACACCGTCTGGGACGATGAGCTATCAACACGAGCCAGAAGGCACCTTGGGGCTATGGGTTACGGCAATATCGTGCGTTACCAGGTCAGTGAAGCCGTGGCTGCCCTACGCGAGACTGATGGTCCATTTGACCTGATCTTCAATGACATCGACAAGAATGGATATCCAGAATCGCTGGACGTGATCGAGCAGAAGCTCCGTTCCGGCGGCGTTCTGATTATTGACAATATGTTGTGGAGCGGTCGCGTTTACGATGTCCGCGAGCAAGACAGTTCGACGCGGGCCATACGCGAGACGACACGGAGGCTGACCGGCAGTCCGAACTGGATCTCCTCGGTTATACCTATCCGAGACGGACTGATCGTCGCCTACAGGCAGTAAAACGTGGGCCGAGCCGGGCGCGACGCCGGCCGGATAGGCGCTGTGCGCGGTTACTGGCCACTCTATCTCATTCTGCTTGTATATCTGGTGGTCGGGAGCCTTTATGCCATCCACACCCCACAATGGCAGGCGCCGGACGAACCGGCCCACTACAATTACGTCCGCCAATTGGCAGAGGGAGTCTGGCCTGTCATTGAAGCGGGCGATTATGACGAATCATATCGCAGCCGGGCAGTCTCCAGCCGATTCGCCGCCGACCTCCCTATCGAGCCGCTCACCTATGAGGATTGGCAGCCGCCTCTTTACTATATTTTGCTTACTCCGGTCTACTGGCTCACAGCGGGCGCCCTGCTTCCTCTGCGTCTCACGTCGCTCATTTTCGGTGTGGGGGTCATAACAGCGGCCTATGCAATTGGGCAGCGGCTCTGGCCTGATAGGCACTGGTTAATTGTCATCGCTGCGGCATTTGTCGCCTTTTTACCCCAGCACATCGCGATTCTCTCAAGTGTCAATAACGATAGCCTCGCGGAGTTGATAATCGCCACTGTCTTGTGGTTGCTGATCAGCGCCACCCTGGCGGTAAGAGCAGGCGTACATGTTGCTCCGGTTTGCTGGCTGGCTATCGGCATTGCCCTTGGCCTGGGCTTCCTGACCAAGGCAACTGTGTACATCATGGCGCCTATTATGGCTCTGACCGTGTTGGTTCTCTTCTGGAGACGGTGGGGGATTCTGTGGCGTAGCCTGGCGCTGATGTTTGTTCCTGCGGGTTTTGTGGGGGCAATTTGGTGGACGCGCAACTTATTTGTATATGACGGGTTTGATCCCCTGGCAATGATGGCGCACGGCGCCGTTGTCGTGGGACAGCCTCGTACCGTCGAATGGCTGGCAACATACGGAACAGCCGGAACGTTGGGGCGCTTTGCAGTCACGACTTTTCGGAGCTTCTGGGGACAATTTGGCTGGATGGGCGTGCTGATGGATCCGCGCGTGTATCAGGTGTTGCTGCTGTTTTCGGTTGTCGTCGTCGCGGGTATTCTCTTGCGGCTGACAGTGACGCGGAAAAACGGACAAATACGGTTCGAGGATCAGCACCGCTATCTGCCGTACCTGATCCTGCTGGCAACATTCATCCTCAACGCCTTATTATACCTGGGCTATAACCTGACCTTTGTGCAACACCAGGGGCGCTATCTGTTCGCGTCGTTGATTCCCATTGCGCTGGCGGTCGCGAGCGGAATTGACGCATGGATCGGCATTATTGCCAGACGCTTGCCGGTCACTGCTTCAGTTGTGCCGTTGCTCTTTGCACTGGCGATGGTGGGGCTCGATCTTTTGGCGTTGTTCCGCTTCATTGTTCCGCAACTCGCGTTGCCCTAAATACGGCTTGGGTGATGTTTATATTCGTGCGGTATCAGCGCGTGCATGTTGATCAAGATGATCATGATCATAGTATTTTCCCGGATGATCATCTCTCTGAAGAGTCGATCGGGAGGTTTTTATGCAGCTAATCGCGGTTGATTGTCTGTTCACAGAGGACGGCACGATACGTGTGCGGCGCATTAAGCTGGAAGATCGTTGGCTTGCCGTAGAACAGGGGCGCCAGTGGCAAGATGACGCTGGGCGGCACGTTCTTGTGATGCTCGACGGGCGCCGGGTCCTTGAAATCGTCCTAAGTTCTGAGACGTTGGCCTGGGAGCTTCGAGCGCGTCAGGGTTCGGGGACGGCGGTAGTCTGACCGGCCAGACGCGCCAGCTTACGATATTTCAGCCATTCATAGTAGGCCATGAACGCGCTGAGGCGTAGACCATGCAGGCCATCGTGGTAGCCGCGCAATGTCACGAACCGCCACCAGAAATGTCGCAGCATCTGTGTTAATGGGGAGTAAATTCGGGGCGTGATGCCCTGTTCGAGCAAAATTTGCGCATCGTAATCCGTGTAGCGCCGTTGCTTCTGGTGAAATTGATTGGTGTCTGCATAATTGTAATGCAGCAGCGCATTCTGGAGGTATCCAATCTCACCATCGACGATGGCAATTTCATGAACCGGGCGCTCATATCGAACCGTTCCCCGTCGGAATAATCGCAGTTGATAGTCAGGATACCAGCCCGCGCCACGGGTGAGACGGCCAAAGATGTAGTTGTGGCGCGGCACGTACCAGCCTGATTCGGGACGAGATTCCATTACGCTGCGAATCTCGGCATGTAATTGTGGCGTTCCGCGCTCGTCGGCATCAACGAAGAAAACCCAGTCCGTGTCGATCCGGTTCAGGGCCGCATTGCGTTGTTGAGCGTAATTGTCGAAAGTTGATTGAAGGATTTCGGCTCCGAACTTCCCCGCCAATGCAGTGGTTGCATCCGCGCTGAAGGCGTCAAAAACCACCGTTCTGTCGGCCCACGCGAGGCTGGAAACACAATCGGCGATATTGCCCGCTTCGTTAAGTGTGAGAATGACGGCGGTTAATTCCTGATTTGCCGAGGTAGATTCTTCTAGCGGTCCGTGCTCGGGTCCCTGACTGCCCTCTACAGCAGCGCCTCGCCCAATCATTAGCCGGTAACAACCTCGCTTTGTGGCTGCAACATTGCCTCCGGCTCCCATCGTTCTGCAGCCAGCTCGTAGGCTTCACGCAAGCGTGGATTTGATGCGCGCGCCGCCTTGCGACGTAGTCCACGTCGCGCAATTCGCCGTGCAAGGAGAAGGGTCAGACGGTCATGGTGCTTCTGATACAGCTGCGCCCTGCTATGCCAGAGATTGACAATCGAGCGCGCGGGGACCTGTTTCGTACTTTCGCCCCCGTAGTGAACGATTTCTGCGCCCGGCACAGTATAGATCGACCAGCCAGCGTCGTGTATGCGCCAGCTCCAGTCGATTTCTTCGCAGTACATATGAAAAGATTCGTCGAAGCCGCCGGTTTTCTCGGCCACGTCGCGCCTGATCATCATCACCGCGCCCAGGAGATGATCAACACGGAACGGTGGCCCATCAGGGCGGTAAAGGCGACGGGGATAACGCCCATTCAGCCGGCTTTCATAAAGCCGTCCCGAAACAGGCCATAGGTCAAAGACAAGTTGCGTCACACCGGGAAAGGCAAATGCGCTGTGCTGGAAACGGCCATCACGATAGACCAGACGCGCCCCGGCCATTCCTACCCCCGGATTCTCGTCCAAAAAGCTGACCATCTTCGAAATGGCGCCTGGACGAATTAGCGTATCCGGGTTTAAGAGAAGCAAGTATCGAGGGTTGGATTGCGCCGCCGCGGCGATGCCCTGATTGTTGGCCACCCCAAAGCCGGCGTTGTGCTGGTTGGCGATGACGTGTGTGTGGGGAAAGATATTTTCCAGCAACGCCAGGGTGCCGTCGGTGGAGCCGTTGTCCACAACCCACACAGCGCCGTGGAGCCGCGAACGATTCAACTCGGCGTAGACCGACGCCAAGCATTCAGAGAGATAATCACGAACATTCCAACTGACAATGATGACAGCTAAATCGAGCATAGATCAGCGCACATTGGCGAGGACGCCACCTGAGTTATAAAAAGTTGAGACCGGTTGAGACAGATCCCCCGCGAGATGATGCGTGTTCCACCCAACCATGATTCAAGTCTATAGGGCGCAGGATAGCGGCAGTTAAGGCAGGCATTAGAAGGACGTGAACAAAACTTCTTGCGCGTGGCTGTCAGTTGACTTCGGCCCGTTCGGGCGGCTGAGGCGCCGCGCGCTCCTCACATTCAGGAATATTGCTACCGCCGGGGAGTTCGACAAGGATTCCCCTGGGATCAACACGGTTGTTGAACAATGTTATTTCCACATCCTCGTGGATTAACCCGGCCCACATAGGCTGCGGATTGCGCACGCCAAATTTATCGACCACGCGTATGCCGCCTGTAATGACTGATCGCTGACCGGGCATTAGATAGAATTGTCCATCAATTTCTGTCAGATCCTCGGGGTTACCTAATCCCCAACGATAAGGATAATCACTGAGAGCGTTTTCGAAACCAATGCCAACGCGCCAGGCGCCGGATTCCGTCGGATAGCCAACCGTATTGTAATTCCAGTCAGAATCATAAACTGTGCCGGGCGGCGGGCCGCTGGTTCTAATCGGCGTCTCACCATAGTTCTCCACGGTCAGCGTGAAATAAATCGTGTCACAGAGCTCGACGGCGTTCGTGCTGTAAGCAACGGTATCGCCATTGACCGGAGAGAGGATATGCGCGTATGGCACCCCACCAAGCTCGATAGTAATTTCCTCTTCGACGCGCATCTTCTGCCCTTCAACGTCTTCACTGATAGCCACAACCTGATACGCGCCGTCCGGAGGAGGTCCCGATCCTTCTTGCGTGCCACCGTCATATTGAAAAACGTGCCGCCCTTCTTCTCCCGGCGGTCTCTCTGTCGGGCGCTCCGAAATGGGTAATCGCGAGCCATCGTCTAACAGTAGGAACACCTGTACATCGGCAGGCTTAGGCAGGAAAAAGTCCATTTGTACGCGGTCGCCAATGCCGTCCTGATTCGGTGTGAATCGTTCTCTGTCGAGGGCGAAATCGCGGATCTCGGGGAGCGCCTCATCCGCTTCGGCAATCTGGATCTCCCCGCTGATCTCTTCCGATTCGCCGGACGGTTCCGTCGCGGACAGATGCCACGAATAGTTGCCGTTCTGAAGCAGTCTATCTACGACTTCAGCCTCATAGGACTCGCCGGCCAGCAGATAGCCATCCACAATACCGCTGAAATTTACCTGATACTCGCCGGCTCCACGCGGTTGTTCTCGCCGAAAGTAGTAACGATTCCCATCACCATCTGTGAAATAAATCGACACACTTGCATTCCGCGTTAAGTCATAGCTAATGACAGTCACGTCGGTCTGACCATCGGCGTTTGGGGTGATCAAGTCGTGTGCAAAGTTGACCTCACGTAGCAAGCTGCCATCTCCGCGTATGAGTCGCCAACCAGCGCCGATCGCAAGCAACACAACACCAACGGCAATAACGACGACGAGAATCCTGAAAGTCGGGTTGTTTGACATGTTGACAAGTGTACCAGAGCCAAAAATCACGCGCGAGTTACAATCGACCCACGCTTTCTCTGCGCTTA
>JAICPS010000604.1 GCA_025929715.1 Anaerolineae bacterium
CATCACCTAGCAGCACGGGCACCACGTGAATCTGTATCTCATCCAACAGCCCGGCTGTCAAGTATTGCTGAATAGTGTTCGCGCCACCCCCAATCGCGACATCTTTGTCGCCGGCGGCTGCCTTCGCTTGCGCCAGGGCGCTTTCGATACCGTCCGTGACGAATGTAAATGTCGTTGCCCCTTCCTTAACCAGTTTTTCTCGCGGCTCATGTGTCAAGACGAATACCGGCATGTGAAACGGCGGCTCATCGCCCCACCCCTCTGCATTGTCGAACATTCGTCTGCCCAGCACAATCGCCCCCACGTTCTCGAACGCTTCGTCCAAGATCTCAGCATCACGGCTCGTCTCGCCGCCGCTGAGCCCATGGCGCTCACGCCAGCTTGCCAGCTTGACCACCCATTCATGCAGCCGCTCGCCGCCATCGCCCATCCCATTTCCAGGACGATCGTTCGGCCCTGCGATGAACCCATCTAGTGACATCGATATATCTGCCCGAAGCTTTCCCATACTAACTTTTTCCCTTTCCAATCGGCTCATTGATCTCTTCGCCACTCTATAATCCAGAGATTATGTTTGCTATACTACCATCCACATCGACAGCAGCCAACGAATGAATGATGGGCTATCATTGGAACGGCGCGCGATTCAATTTCAGCCAGAAAATTGTCTGAACTGTGGCTGGGTATGATTCAACGAGATGATCACATGTCACCGGCTTTCTTGTTGTATGGCGCTACAGGTTATGTAGGTGATGCAACTCATTTCGGCTGTAAAATTACCATCGGAATTTCCCGAGTGGTGCGTTGGGCGTAACTTGCGTAACCGGGAGCTTTTTTAATTAACTTCTCCCACAATTGATTCCTCAGACTACCTTGCGCTTCCTCAGAAATCACCGCCATCGCTCGATCGTCGACCTGAACCGTTACCTGGGGATTGCTCTTCAAGTTGTAATACCAGTCCGGGTTACTGGGTCGACCACCGTTTGAGGCGATGATGACGTAGCCCCCGTCGTGCTCAAAGTAGCCCAACGGAGTCGTTCGTTTTTTGCCGCTTTTTCTTCCCATACTGGTCAGCAGCAGGACTTTGAGGCCCTGAACCTTGCCGCCAAACCGCCCACCGCTCAGGCGGTAGAGGAAGATATGGATAGCCATCATTAATTTGAATAGATACTTTAACATTCGTTGCCTCCAAGGAATTACTGGACTCAGTCAACCATTGATTTTTTCAACTATGCCATAAATAGTTGAGCGCGTCAAGTAATTGAGATAAAATATGGCCCTGATGACAACGACGCCTGATCCGATCACCCAAGAAATAATCACTCTGGTGGTTGGCCTTGGGGAGCGAATGCGAGCCCACTTCGCCGAGGTCACCGCTGACTTTGGACTCTCCCCCATGGAAGGACGAGCCCTGTTCGGGCTGGAGGAGCCGCTGCCTATGAATGAACTGGCCTATACCTTGCACTGCGACGCCTCCTACATCACCGGGATCACCGACCGGCTCGAGGAGCAGGGTCTGGTGGAACGGCAAGTCGATGCAGACGACCGGAGGGTCAAACAGCTCGTGCTCACAACGAAGGGGAAGCAACTTCGGAAGGCGATGCAGCTACGTGCTGAACAGGACCTCCCTGCCACTGCCGGACTTACCAGTGAACAGCGCAGGGCACTGCGTGATTTGCTTCGAGCAACGGTTCTCGCCAACTCAGCTATGCAAGCGGGCAACGTCGACACAGCATGCTGATGCCACGTGTCCTGGAATACGTGGGTCGTGAAAGCGCTCGCTTCAGTCCTCCTGGCGAAAGCGATAGCCTACACCTGGCTCGGTGACAATATACTGTGGGCGCAACGGCTCGGGTTCCAGCTTGCGGCGCAGATTGCTGATGTGCACGCGTAGAAGGTGATGTTCCACCTGATACGCTTCTCCCCAGACCTGCCGCAGCAATTGGCGATGGGTCAGGACCCGGCCGGCTTCAACTCACTTCCGGACGCTCTGTCTCGCCCACGCCGTCGTCATCGTGACGCTGCACCTGATGAGGTACTATGGTCAGCACCACCCGCTCCACTCCGTGCAGCGCAAGGTTGAAGATAAGGACGCTGTTGCGGTGTAGCGCCTGCTCCCAGGCCGTTTCCATCGCCAGGTGACCAACGACAACATGAACAAAGCCGTCAGGATTCTGTCGTAGCAGCTCCTCGACGTAGGCACGAATGGGTCTATTCAATTGGCGGTAGGGCGACGGTATGACAACCACGTCACCTTCCCCAATCACTTCGTCCCAAAGGTCTGGAAGCTCGAGTGCCTTTTCCGGATTCACGCCGATATGAACGGCGTGCCAGGGATGGCCGAGAGATTTGGCGAAGTTGACCAACTCGACGGTCCCAGCGTGAACGCCATCGACAAGTACCACTGTCTGCACGGGCCGTGCACTGATATCGACCGCATTACGGCGCAGGCTCAGGCTACGAGCGACGTCCTTATAGTGATGGTGAATCTTGAAGAAAGTGGTCACCAACAGCGGAATTAACAGCACGACGAACCAGGCGCCCGACGTGAACTTGGTCACGGCAAAGATCAGCATGACGATTCCCGTACAAACGGCGCCAAAGGCGCTGATCGCCAGGTGTACCTTCCAATGCGGATCATATTCCAGCACCGTCTCCAAGCCCTGTATCCGTTCGCCGGGCTTGAGCCGCCCGATTTTTCGCAAACGCACCACCATGCCGGACTGCGAAATGGTAAAGCTCAGAAAAACGCCAATGGCGTAGAGCGGGATCAGCGCCGTGGTACGGGCATCCATGACCACGACCAGC
>JAICPS010000384.1 GCA_025929715.1 Anaerolineae bacterium
AAATGGGTAGGCGGCTTCCGTTCCTGAGCACGAGAGCGTCGTCACTGTGCAAAACCGCCTCGTCCCCCCAAACTTCGATGCCGCCATGTCCGACGTAACTGACAATACTGACGCCATGGTTGAGGGCGCTAATAATGGAGTCATGGATGTCCTCGTTCTGCGTCATATAGAGCTTCTGGGTGAAATATCCACGGTCATCCAGCTCACCAGCTAGCCAATCGGAGGAGGTGTCAAAGCGGGGTTCGTCGTCGGCAACCAGCAGTGCCCGCGAAAGCCAGGGCGAGGGTGCGCTGGTCTCGTAGGCAATCGTTTTGTCGACCATCACCTTTAGTTGGCGTGAATTTTGCGCCGGGAAACGACCAATTGAAATGGCAGCCAGGCCGGCTTCGTCGAACATGGTAAACCAGGCATCGCTGGCAACGTAGCCTGCGAAGTGGGTATCGATGAGCCTGGTGGAGAGCAGGTTCTGATTGCGCGAACCGGTGAAATCGTTGACGTCATATGACGCGTCGCCGACCAACAGCACAAAGCGCGGCCGTGGCTGTTGCCACTCGCGGTAAGCATATTCCAGGAAATCACGAATCGCCTGCGGGGACTGCCGTCCGTGGCCGAATTCATCGTAGATCTGCTGCACGGGAATGGCGACTGCACGTAGATCCTGGCTGCGACGGTGGACCAGCAAAGGCTCAAGCGCTTCGGCGAAACCACCGGCGTCAGGCAAGATGGCGATGTAATCGGCGCCACGATCTCGTGTGCGCAACGGTTCGGTCCATTCGGGAACGGCGCTTATCACAGGACGTATCGCATCGCGCGGATTGAGCACAAGGTAGGTGCTGCCTGGCCCATTCCCGGCAAAGGCAAGCGCGTTGTCGTCCAGATCGGTGTTGAGCAGCAGAACCGGTTCTTCGGGCTCGGTGACGTCGAAGGTGAGAACCCCTTCGGCGGCGCCAAACACACGAAGGCTTGGCGCGGCGCTGCTGAATTGGAGCTGACCACGGCTGAGGCTGAGTTCGCCTTCGTACTCCAGTTTGAGCCAATCGACGTAGATCGACTCACCCGCCGCTCCGGTATCGCCTGGAACCTCGAGCACAAGGCGGTTGCCCTGGCGCCGTAGCATTCCGGGGCTCAGAGTAAGGGTAAGCGTTTCTTGTGTAATGCCATCCCAAAAGTGGCTGGCGAGTTCAATGCCGTTCAACGTGACCCGGATATGATGGTCGGGATTTGCCGGAGACTGGTTGCTGGACCAGACACGGAGAGTGACTCTACCCGGGCCGCCGGTGGGTTGAATACCCGTGAGCACTATTTCGAGCGAACCGGGCGCATAGACGTTTGTACCAAACCAGTTATCGTCGCCTGTAGCCAGGGAATGAAATGTGCTATTTTCCTCCCAGTGCTGCCACAACGTTCCTTGCGTAACGCCAGCGGTTTCAGGACTGCGGTCGCGCTGTGACATGCTTTTCCCGCGTCCGGGCGCCAACCAGTATACGGCGGGTGTTTCAACGCTGCGCGTGATGGCGCGGGCATAAAAGTAGAGCGTGGCCTCGTCGCCTTCGCCCTCGACGAAAATCGGTACGGGCTCGCCATCTCTAGTGAGATTCACATTTTCCGGAGTAAGTTCGCTAAATGGAAAGTCCGTGGCGCGCAGCTCGCGTAGGGTGACGGCCGCTATTCCAGTTCGGTTCACCGTCAGGCGCAGTGCCTGGGGCGCCTCACCCAACGGCAGCGATGGTACAGTTAGTGATTCTTGGCTGAAGGGATTGCCAAAAAAGGTAAAGGCGGCGGCACCCAGGAAAACAAAGGTAAGCATTGCCTGAAGTGTGAGGATGGAACGGCGTTTAAGACTCATATACGCATTTTGGCGCTGATCTATGTGTAATAGGTTCGATAAAATGTCTGCATTTTTCGTGAGTAAAACTCAGTAATAAGGGTGAGGGTGGCTGCCCACGTACGAACGAAAGCGCGAAGCAGTCGTGAGGCCATAGGCTGGTTCCCGCCGGCCGCCAATCGCCTACGAGAACTGCCCAGCCAGCGCTCCTCACGCTGCGCCAGTCCCGCCAATCTGCCGTTCAACCAGCGTCCGGGCCCATAGTCGAGCCATAGCAAATGCTCCTTTCGTCTGCGAACGACGACGCGTCCAAGCAACTCCTCTTCTGTCCACGGCCTGTCGTGGGCAAGCGTGCGATCCCCTCGCGTTACAAATGCTGCACTCACCCGACTGGCCTCTCTGCCACAAAAGCGATGCGTCAGTAGCTGGCTGCCATCGCTGACGACTACCACGTCTCCGACGCGCAGCTGGTGAAGTGCAACGGGCTGGACACCAATTTCGTCGCCCACCCGCAAGAGCGGAGCCATACTACCACTGCTGACAGATAGAAAGGGCATGTAACCCGCGACCAGTCCTTCTCGCAGAAGGGTCGTTACATCTGCGCCCGGCGCCGTCGTTGCGTCAGGACGATTCATTTCATTCACGATGAAGTTCATCTTCGATGAAGTTCATCTATCTTACATGGAGCCCATAAAGGGTCACCCTTTATGTCTTGTATGAAGGTGCATTTTAAGCATATTATAACCAAAGGACCTACAGACAATCTGACACTCGCACGTCTCCTGACGCAAATTTCTGAAATATTGTGCAACCACGACCGTTTCTCCTACAATCGACGCAAGGGTAATTTCACGGAGGTTGGCAATGCACGTTCGATGTTCGTACTGTAATCAGAGTTTCAATCTATCGCGTGACTTTGTGGTGGACGCGCTGGCGGAAGCGCAGGAGAAGGGCCAGAAGTATTACGGGGTCGAATGTATCAATTGCCGCAAATTGATCAAGGTTCCACTCGCACAGATGCGACGTTACGCGGGGCCGGTCGCCGGTACCTCTGAAGGGGAAGATGCTGCAGCATCCTGATAGCGTCCTGAACTATACAGGCCATTCTCTTTGATGTAGCCGGCAACGGCCGCCGGCATTAGATAGCGCAAGCTGCGTCCGGCATTTGCCCAGCGCCGGACCTGTGTCGAGGAGAGCGCAATTGAGGGGCCGTCGAGCATAGTTGTCGCCTGCCCGACGCCGGGAACTGCTTTCTCCAGAGCGGTCCAGTCGACGTCAAATCCTGGTCGGGAGAGCACCGCGAGCTGCCACTGGGAAGCAACACGGTGCGGTTCATGCCAGCGTGGAAGGTCACGCAATGAGTCGCCGCCAATAAGCAGTGCAAAGTCGCTGTCGGGAAACGCCTCCTGGAGCAGGGGGCGCAAGGTAGACGTATAGTGCGGCGCGGGCCGCTCAATATCGATGGTGTTGACCGTAAAGGCGCCGTTGCCGGCTACGGCCAGCCTGGTCATCGCCAACCGGTGCTGGACCGCGCTCATTGGCTCGGTCCTCTTATGTGGCGGTTGGCCCGCCGGCATGAACAGCACAAGGTCGAGCGCCAATTGCTGGCGAGCGACTTCGCCAAGAATCAGGTGCCCAACGTGTGGCGGATCAAAGGTGCCCCCCATGATTCCGATTCGCTTATCCATCGTGTGCTTAGTTCCTGCTTTGCCGGAAAATTATGTGGCTGGCGGCTCTATTCAACCCACTCCAGAACTTCGTCGCCAATGAGCACCGTATCGCCCTCCTTGACGCCCGCGTCTCGCAGGGCTTCGCTGATCCCCATCTGGTCCAGGATCTGCTGAAAGCGCATGGCGGTAGCGTCGAATTCAAAGTAGGTCTGCGCTGCAATTCGTTCAATTTTCTTCCCGCGCACGCGCCAGGCGCCGTTCGTCAGGCGGGCAATGACGAAAGCTTCTTCGTCCTCTGCTGGCCGGATGACCGGCAGCTCTTCCTGCTCTTCGTAGAGGGGCGAAGGCGGCGCTTCCTGCACCATCATGCGCAAGATGTTAAGAAGCTCGGGAACGCCTTGCTGAGTGACGGCCGAGATTGCGTAGAAGGGAATACCCTCTTCCTGCATGCGTTCGCGGACCAGAGGTTCCCAGGCCTGCGCGTCCGGCAAATCCATTTTGTTGAGGACCACCAGTTGCGGTTTTTGCTCCAGGCGCGTGTCGTAGAGGGCCAGCTCCTGGTTGATCATGGCCCAGTCTTCGAGCGGATCCTGCGAGGCGCCGTCTAGGAGGTGGAGGAGAACGCGCGTGCGCTCGACGTGCCGCAGAAAGTCGTGCCCCAGGCCAACCCCGCTGGCGGCGCCTTCAATGAGACCGGGAATGTCGGCGAGCACCATCGTTTCAAGGTTGTCGAACTGCACAACGCCGAGATTGGGCTGCAGCGTGGTGAAGGGGTAGGCGGCGATTTTGGGCCGCGCGGCGCTGACCACAGAAAGAAGCGTGGACTTTCCGGCATTGGGCACGCCGGCGACGCCGACGTCCGCGATCAGCTTCAGCTCCAGCGCCAGCCAGCGGTCCTGGCCCGGTTCGCCGCGCTCGGCCAGCCGTGGCGCTTGATTAGTGCTGGAGGCAAAACGAATGTTGCCGCGCCCACCCTTGCCGCCTTCAAGAATCTGGATGGAATCACCAGGTTCTACAAGGTCGGCCAGCAGCTCGCCGCTTTCTGCGTCGCGTATGACGGTGCCAGGAGGCACCGGAAGCACCAGATCTTCGCCGGTGGCGCCAGTCTGGCGTTTGGGCATGCCATGCTTGCCATCTTCGGCATGAAAGTGGACCTGGCGGTGGAAACGTACGAGGCTACCGACGTTCTTATCGACTTCAAAGATGACCGAGCCGCCGTTGCCACCATCGCAGCAGTCAGGGCCACCGCACGGAACGAACTTCACGCTACCTAAAATGAGCATCGCATCACCGCACTTGC
>JAICPS010000247.1 GCA_025929715.1 Anaerolineae bacterium
ATCCCTTCGTGCAGGGCGCGCGTACTCATCACCGGGGTGAGGTTGAGGCCGTCAGGCAACGGATAGATGCGCTGAAGGATGTCGCGCCGGAAGATGCGCATGCCGCTGGCGCTATCGGAGACCGAGCGCCGTGCCAGAAGGCTAAGCAGATTGGCGAAAAAGAGGTTGCCGAGGCGCCGCGTGATAGGCATCTGGCTTTCTGCGCCCGCCATGCGCGAGCCGATGACGAGTTCTTCACCCTGTAGGGCTGACTGGCAAAGTTGGGGGAAGAATTCGGGTGGGTAAGTGCCGTCCGCGTCCAAAAAGCCAACAAATTCGCTACTCGCCTCGCGGAATCCGGTCTTGAGCGCCGCGCCATAGCCGCGGTTGCGCGGATGGCGGATGAGCCGGACGCCTGTTATGCTCGCTGCTATGTCAGCGGTGCGGTCGCTCGAGCCATCGTCTACGACGAGCACTTCGGCCAATTGCACCCCGGCCTGTGCAAGGGCGTCCTTGACGGCCAGCACGCGTTCGGAAATTGCGGCGATGCCATTTTCTTCATTGTAGGCTGGGATGACTATTGATAGGGTCTTCATGAATTCTCCTGACGTACATCTTCCGTCTTCGCAACCACAATGTTAGCGTCTCAATCTTACAACTCACCTTAAATAGTGATTGAGACAATTATTCTGTTAAAAAAGCTGGGCGAGGGCTTCAGAAAGCGTGTCGTAGACGGCAAACGGCGCAACCTCCTGGGCAACCGGTAACCGCAACTGCCTATTACCACGCCCGGTGCGCACCATTAATGACACTCCAACACCTGCTGCCCTGGCGGCCATAACGTCTGTAAGCGCGTCGCCAATCATGATTGACTGCTGCAAATCTATGGAGAGTGCCTGTGATGCCCGGATGAGCAGGCCTGGCGCTGGCTTACGACAATCGCAATGATCAGCTGGCGCGTGTGGGCACATGAATACTGCGTCAATGCGTCCGCCGGCTTGCGCTATCTCCTGGACGAGGCGCTGGTTTATAGCCTCGGCATCGCCCATTGCGACGAGGCCGCGGCCCACAGCTGACTGGTTGGTAACGATCACAATCTTGCCAGGCCAATGAGATAGTCTAGATAGAGCCCGCAGGGCTTGAGGATAGATAGCAACATCGGCCCAACTACGGACATAGTTGGGCCGATTTTCGATGATAACACCATCGCGGTCGAGAAAGAGTGCACTATCCGGCATGCCACCGGAGCAACCACAAGCAGGCTGCAGTGAACAGCACCATAAAGGCTACGACTAAAAGAAGGTAGCTGGGAGCAATGGCCGACGCGCTAAGGGTCGCTAGATTAACCGCCGTTGGGTCCGCCGGCGTAAAGGCCAGGCTGGCAATCGCGCCACTGCCGACGAACACGAAATCAACGCGGTGTATACCTGAGGCGTTAATGTCGATCTTTTCGTAGCTGTTATCACCAAATCCCGCTGGGTTCTGTTCGTCAACCAGGACCGTTCCCGCAAGGTCCGCGTAAGAATTGATCGTAAGACTCTCTACCGTTTCTTGATCTAACATCTCGGTATAGTCGATGGTGACTGGCTCGCTAAAGTAGAACGAGATGGTTCCACCGCTGGCATCGTCGTCGGGAACATCGTCAATGAAACCGTTACTGTCGGAATCGCCTACCGTCGGCATAATTAGTACGTTGCCATGGCTGAGGCAATTCTCGCCAGGATCTCCGACCTCGCCGTCTTCACCAATACCAGGCCCGCCACCAGGGCAGGTCGTGTTGGGGCTTCCCAGATCCGGATCGACGACGATGCCACTGCGCAGCGGCGGGTTATGACTGGGGAAAATCGCTGCTTCATTGGTCGAACTGACGGTCTCCACGGTAACACTGACACCCGTGGCGCTTTCATATTCGTCGTCAATTACCTGACCCGTACTAATTGCATTCCCGTCAGCATCCTGCTCCCAGGTGAGGATGACCTGATCGGCCGCGACGGCAATGGATGGAAAAAACGCTACGATTAAAAGAGTAATAACCAATAAGGGCCTCACCCGCCTCGCGCGATGCCTGACAATCATTATTCCTCCCTCCGTAACTGCAGTAATCTAACAATTCATTAGGAATCGCCTTATTAAACCACGGCGTCCTTTCATCGGGTCTTACAGGATGGCGGTCATCGGTATAATTAGGTCGAACGTGGGAGTTCTAAGCCTTCGATGCCTGGGTGTGTCCTTCCTGTCAATGATAAGACTATTGTAGCAGACTTCGGACCTCTTCGTCAGTCGTCTGCGAGAAATCATCGTACCAGAAACCAACGCCGAAGAATGGTTGTGGCGTTACCGCGCATACGATTTTGTCCACCTCATCTTCAAACATCTCGCAGGTTTCGGGTGAGGCCGTCGGTACGGCAGCGACGATCTTCGCCGGAGCCTGTGCGCGCAGACCTGCAACGGCCGCTCGCATGCTGGCCCCGGTGGCCAGGCCATCGTCAATGATAATCACCGTACGCCCTTCAATCTGCGCGCGAGGTCGTTCGCCGCGGTAGGCGCGCGCCCGGCGCTCAAGTTCTGCCTGCTCTCGCTCGGCCACAGCATCGATAACTTTGTCTGGAATGTTAAGGGCATTCACCACTGAATCGTTGAGGACGCGCACCCCGCCTGTGGCAATAGCGCCCATTGCCAGCTCCTCGTGGCCCGGGACGCCCAGCTTGCGGACCAGGAAGATGTCAAGTTCGGCGCCCAGCGCCTGTGCCACTTCATAGGCGACCGGAACACCACCACGAGGAAGGGCCAGAACCAGTAGGTTAGGATCATCGGCGTGTTCGGACAGCCGTTCTGCCAGTTTTCTTCCTGCATCTCGACGATCTTTGAAGAAGGCCATGACCGGTTGCCTCCTATTTGGGCGGCGATGCTAATGCAACGCTTCTATCGCCTTCTGCGCCTGACGTACTACCTTCTTTTCATTCTTAAACGCCAATCGCTCGACCGCCTCGTTCATGTCAAACCAACGCGCCTCGTTAACCTCGTGGTCGTGATCGGCCGTGTCTCCTGAGGTATAACGCAATAAATAGTAATGGACGAACTTATGGTACCGGATGCGTTTGCCACCCCGTGTCGTGGCGTAATACCAATATTCTATCGTGTCTAAGGTACCGAGCATCGTCGTTTCCAGACCAGTTTCTTCTCGCACTTCTCGCAACGCTGTTTCTTCGGGCGCTTCATTTCTTCCAACCAGTCCTTTAGGTAACTGCCAGCGCGGCTCTTCACCCACAGAAATAAGCGCAACTTCAATTCGGTCGTCTTTCTGCCTGAAAGGAACACCGCCAGCCGAAACCTGGCTGTGTGTGGGTACATCACTCATCTTCAGGCTCCATTCAGCGCGCGGCCGACCTCGCGGGCGGCATTGTAGCCGGGGGCGCCCGTGACGCCTCCTCCGGGGTGCGTCCCCGCACCGCACAGAAACAGATTGCGCAGCGGCGTGCGGTATTGGCTCCAGCCGGCGACCGGGCGCATGACCAGTAATTGGTCGAGACCCATCTGCCCATGGAAGATACTCCCTTCGGTGAGTCCGTACTCTCGCTCCCAGTCCAGCGGAGTCAATACCTGGCGATGGACGATAAACTGCTTGAGATCCGGGGCGTACTGTGAGAGGGTATCGACGACCAGATCGCCCAGCGGCTCGCGCTGCGCGTCCCAATCGCGTTCGCGCAGCCCATAAGGGGCGTATTGCATGCGAATGGACATGACATGATGGCCATGCGGCGCCAGCGCTGCATCGGTGAGCGTGGGGATGACCACGTCAAGGAATGGCTGGCGCGAGATCCGGCCGTACTTGGCGTCGTCGTACGCCCGTTCCAGATACTCCAGGCTGGGACTGATACGAATATGCCCGCTTAACTGCTCAACGCTTTGCTGTCCGTTGAAGGTAGGCAGTCGGCTGAGCGCCAGGTTGACCTTCGCCGTACTGCCGCGAAAAATGATGTTGCGCACGCTGCGCATGAAGCGGGGCTCGAGGTTGGTGGGCCCAACCAGGTCAAAGAAGGTGCGGCGTGGATCGGCGCTGGAAATGATCGCCCGCGCGCCCAGCTCTTCGCCGTCGACCAGGCGCACGCTGGTAGCCTGCCCGTCCTGAAGCAAGATACGGGCGACCGGCGAGCTCGTGCGGATTTCGGCGCCATTGCTACGGGCTGCGGCAGCCAGCGCCTGTGAGAGGCGGCCGATGCCGCCGACGACGAAACGCGTGCGGTTGAAGCCGTTGCTGCTCTGATAGAGCATCATCAGCGTGGTGCCCGCCGAGCGCGGGCCCTGGCGCGTTCCGGTAATTGCTGGGGCTGCCAGAACGCCTTTCAGCGGCTCGCTCTGGAACCACTCTTCAAGGTATTCGTGGATGGCCATCGGCAGCAAGCGCACGAATTCCATCATTCCTTTGTTCCCAAGGCGTCTTACCTGCAAGCCGACTTTTGCCCAGGAGAGCAGCTCGCCCACTTTTCGTTCTGTCACGTCCGGCGGCGTGCGCAGCAACATTTCCTGCAGCACGCGGCCTATCTGGTTGACCTGGCGGGCGAAGGCAGGATAGCGAGCGGCGTCTTCCTTATTCAGCGACTCTAATTCGTGTGCGGTCCGTGCTTCGTCCTGCCAGAGGGTGATGGCCGAGCCGTCCGGCTGCGGCGCAAACACGGCTGCCTGGCTCTCTCTGAATTCCAAACTGTGCATCTTCAAGAATAGTTCTTCGGCGATTTCGTCTACAAAGAGCGCGGCATCGTCCGCGCCCGTATTGAAACAATAGCCCGGGATGGTTTCCTCACTGGCTGCCGCGCCGCCCAGTACGTCGCGCTGCTCCAGCACAAGCACCCTGTATCCACCTTTGGCCAGCATGGCGGCGCTGACTAAGCCGTTGTGACCGGCGCCGACGATGATCGCGTCATAGTTTGTGCTCATAATCAGAAGTCCTTCAAGATCTCCAGCGCCGCTAATTTGCCCGAAGCGCCCATGATGCCGCCGCCGGGATGCGTGCCTGAGCCACATTGGTAATAGTTGTGAATCGGCGTGCGGTATTTAGCGTAACCGGCAGCAGGACGGAGAAAGAACAGTTGTGAAAGGCTCAGCTCGCCATGGAAGATGTTGCCCTGCGAGATGCCGATGGTGCGTTCGATGTCCAGAGGCGTCAATACCTGGCGGTGCAGAATGATCTCTTTCAGGTTGGGAATGTACTGGGCGAGCGTATCGATCACGGCATCGCCAAAGGCTTCGCGTTTCGCGTCCCACGTGTCCTCGCGCAGCTCGTAGGGCGCGTATTGCACGAAGCAGGACATGACGTGCTTTCCGGGCGGCGCCATGTCGGGGTCAATAACTGAAGGGATGATCATGTCGACGAAGGGCCGCTGCGAGAAGGCGCCGTATTTCGCGTCATCGTAGGCCCGTTCAAGGTAGTCGATACTGGGACTGATCGAGATAGCCCCTGCCAGATGGCGTCCGGCCCGCGGTAGGCGCCCTGGGAGGCAAGCTATGTCGGGCAGAGCGTCCAGGGCCAGGTTCACTTTTCCTGATGATCCACGGATGTTGAAGCGGCGGATGGAATCGACCAGGTCGGAGGGCAACTGCGCGGGATCGACGAGCTCGAGGAACGTCAGCTTTGGATCGAGGCTGGAGGCCACGACGTCGGCATAGAACTCGTCGCCGTTCTCCAGCGCCACGCCGGTCGCCCGCCCATTTTTCACGATGACCTGGGACACCGGCGCGTTGCAGCGAATTTCGGCGCCAAACGATTGGGCCGAGCGGGCAATAGCATTGGCAATGCCGCCGGTACCCCCTTTGGCAAAGCCCCACGCGCGAAAAGCCCCGTCGATCTCGCCCATGTAATGGTGTAGCAGCACGTACGCGGTCCCTGGGGAGCGCGGGCCTAGATAGGTGCCGATGATGCCGCTGGCCGAGAGCGTGCCTTTGAGCGGTTCCGATTCGAACCACTGATCCAGAAAGTCGGCGGCGCTCATGGTCATCAATTTGGCTAGCATAAACAGCTTTTCCTCGTCGAGATCTAGGAAGTGGCGCGCCATGTCCACGAGACCCAGCAGATCGCGCGGGTTGTACGTCGTGGGATCTGGCGGAATGATGCCCAGCATGTATTTGACGGCTTTGGCCATAAAGTACATGCTACGGCTGTAATCGTCATATGCGTCGGCGTCGCGCTGTGAGAAGCGCGCGATGTTGCGCATCGTGCAGAAATGATCCCCGTCACGGTAGAGATAATTTCCGTCGAGCATGGGGGTCAGCGTGCTCTCCAGGGGCAGGACGGTGAGACCGTGCTTCGCCAGTTGCAGGTCGCGCACGATTTCGGGGCGCAAAAGGCTGACAACGTAAGAAAAGACGGTGTACTTGAAGCCAGGATAGATTTCTTCGGTAACGCTGGCGCCGCCGACGAGGTAACGACGCTCCAGCACCAGCACGCGCTTGCCGGCCCGAGCCAGATAGCCGGCAGCAATCAGGCCGTTATGCCCTCCGCCGATAATAATTGCATCGTATTTTTGAGCCATACGTTTGCCTCTATTTGCGCTTGCGCTCAGGGTCAAAGAATGGTGTTTTTACAATGGTGGCGTTAGCTTTTTCGCGGCTGTACTCCACCGTCACTTCCACCTGCACCTGCGCTCCGAGATTGGCATGCTCGCTGAGAACTGTGCCAATGGCAAGATATTGTTTGAGGATGGGCGAAAACGTGCGGCTGGTGGCCTGGCCGATCTGGCGGCCGTTCTTATAGATAGGAACGGATAGTCGCGAGGCGCGACCTGCCACCTGCGGCGGCAAATCGACCGCGCCATAAAGACGCTCTAGATCGACCCAATCGATGTGCAGCCCGACGAAGGTCCACTTTGAGCCGCGGACCTTTTCGCCCTTCAGCG
>JAICPS010000363.1 GCA_025929715.1 Anaerolineae bacterium
ACATCCAGCGCGAAGGCAGCGAGCTGCTCGCCGTGGGGCGCACGCGCGCAGTGGAACGCGCCTTTGATCGCAAGCTACAGGATGGTTCGCTTTACTTGCCCGGCGTGCTTTCCCGAAAGAAGCAGGTGATTCCCCTGATAGCCGAAAGGTTGTAGTGAGGAAACAGTTATGCTCATCGTCGATGCCCACCTTGATCTGGCCTACAGCGCCATCCGCTTCAACCGCGATCTAACCCGGTCGTTGCAGGAGATCCGCAGCCGGGAAGCAAAGCGCAAATCGAATCCGGCCGGTACCGCTACAGTCACCATTCCCGAACTGATTGACGGTGGTGTGGGTCTGGTCTTCGGCACACTCTTTGCAATGCCCGAATCGGCGAACAAGACAATGCCCAACAACCGTAGCCTGGTCTACGCGGACGCGAACGAGGCCTATGCCGCGGCCGGCAAACAGCTCGATTACTACTGGCGCCTTGCGGACGAAATGGAGCAGGTGCGCGTCGTGACCGGCCGCCAGACGCTTGAGCAGGTCATCGCCAGCCACGAAGACGAAGATGCCGCGCCCTTGTTGGGCTTCGTGCCTTTAATGGAAGGGGCCGACCCCTGTGCGCGATCCCCGCGAGCTAGAAGAATGGTACGAGCGCGGACTGCGCGTCATTGGTCCGGCCTGGCAGGACACCCGTTATGCCGGCGGCGCGGGTAGCAGCGACGGATTCAGCAGAGAAGGTCTCTATCTCATGGAAGTAATGGCAGACCTGGGCTTCATGCTGGACGTCACGCATCTCAGCGAAAAAGCAACCTTCGAAGCCTTCGAGCGCTACGAAGGGCAGGTTGTCGCCACCCACTGCAACGCCCGCGCCCTCGTTCCCGGCGCGCGCCAGCTCGGCGACGACCAGATCCGCCGGCTGGCAGAGCGTGATGGCGTCGTGGGCGTGGTGCTCTTCAACCGGTTCCTCAAAGCCGGTTATGCGGGTACGGATGTCAAGCAGAGTGTTACCTTGCAGCACGTCGCCGCGCACGTCGATCACATCTGCCAGCTTCTCGGCGACGCCGCCCACGTGGGCATCGGCAGCGATATGGACGGCGGTTTTGGCCTGGACGACACCCCTGCCGAAATCGACAGCAGCGCCGATTTGCCAAAGTTGAGTCCTGTGCTGGCCGAGCGCGGCTACAGCTCCGAAGACATTACTGCTATTTTGGGGCAAAATTGGATCGAGCTGCTGCGGCGGGTGCAGCTGTAAGGTGTGCAGGTGAGTATGTTTGCACACTTGCAAACTTGCTCGCTTGCAAACTTCCCTTAACCGAGCGGCATGATCGTATCATTATCACTGCCGATAATCTCCGCCTCCCGCGTTCCGTTTGACAGTTCGCGCAGCGCATCCTGGAAGGCAGGGAGCCGTTCCCTGGCAAACTGCACAGTAACGGCGACTTCGGCGGCGAAGGCCTCGTCGAGCGTGCGCCCACTATGGGCCTGGATCAGCAGCCGCAGCGGTTCGAAAAGCGAATATGGCACAGTCGTCAGAACCGTATGTGTGGGTACCCGTTCGGCGCGTGGCGCAGCGTCGAGCACCGCCCGCGCGGCATCCCCGTAGGCCCGCACCAGCCCTCCCGTGCCCAGCTTTGTGCCACCAAAGTAACGCGTCACGACCAGCGCCGTGTCCCCCAGACCGCTGCCCTGCAGCACGGCGAGAACAGGACGACCGGCCGTACCCACGGGTTCACCATCGTCATTGGAGTGGGCGGTCACAGCCGCGCCATGGCCCACCACGTAAGCCGGCACGTTGTGCGTCGCGTCGCTAAATTCCTGGCGCACTCGGTCGATGAATACTCGCGCTTCATCGACGCTAAACACGCGGGCAAGCGTCGCGATGAAACGTGAATTTTTCACGTGAATTTCCACGCGCGTCTCTTGCGCCGGTACCGGATAGCGTTTCAGGTCTGGGTGATTCATGCCGTCCATTGTATCACCGCAGGTTGCGCCTCACGTAACGAGGTGAAGAAGCTTTTAAGACTTCTTGTGATCTGCGCCTTCGCGTCATAGAATCCTTCTTCGATGAATTGCAACCAACGGCGACCACACGACAAGCGGGTGTGGGAGCGGAACCGCACGCATCCGACAGGAACGCTCATTTGCAGCGTTCTGTTTTTGCTGTTGCTGGCAGCGTGCCGCCAGACGCCCCCCCAGCCAACGGCTGTAAGCGAAGCGACGCCCTCTGTAAGCGAAGCGCCGCCCTCTGTAAGCGAAGCGACGCCCGCCGCCGAAACCACGATGCCGGCCGTAACGCTGACCGCCGGGCCGCAGTCCTCACCAACGCCTGAAGAGCTAGCTTACCTGCCCATGGTGCCCAACGGCGCTGTGCCCACGGCAACGGGTACAGCCGCGCCTTCCGCGACGCCGGCGCCAACGGCAACGGCGACCATACCTGCGTTTCCTGAATACGACGGTCCTGCGCTGGATCGGGCGCAAATCGGCGTGCAGGTGCACCTGCATCGCGAAGAATTAGACCCCATTCTCAACCACGTGGCAGACCTCGGGGCGGGCTGGGTCAAAGTGCAGGTATCGTGGAAACTATACGAGCCGCAGCCCGACACTTATGATGACTGGCGCTTGCGCGAGCTCGATCACCTTGTATCCGGAGCGGCGGGACGCGATCTGCAGGTTTTGCTCAGCGTGGCTAAAGCGCCGGAGTGGAGCCGGCCGACCACGGAGATGGACGGGCCGCCCGGCGACTTTGCACAGTTCCAGGAGTTTATGCAATATCTTGCCGACCGCTACCAGAGCAACGTCGCGGCCTATGAGCTGTGGAACGAACCCAATCTCCGGCGGGAATGGAACGGCATGCCGCTGAGCGCCGCTTCCTTCGCGCAGCTGGTGCGGCAGGGCGCTGCCGGTGTGCGCGCCGGTGACCCACAGGCGCTGGTGATCGGCGGCGCCCCGGCGACGACAGGCGTCAATGACGGCGTCGTCGCAATTGACGACCGCGTTTACCTGCGCGATCTGCTGGCCGAGGGTATTGGCGACGCCGTCGACGGCGTTGGTGTGCACCCCTATAGCTGGGCCAATCCACCAACTGCCAGCGCCGCCGACACGCAACAGGCCGCGCCGACCCACAATAACCATCCCAGTTTCTTCTTTTCTGATACGCTGCGTCAATATCGCGCCATCCTGGCGGAGGCCGGTTACGATCAGTTACCATTGTGGCCGACCGAATTTGGCTGGGGCAGTTTTGAGGGGCTTGGTGCTGCGCCGCCGCCGGAAGCCCAGTTCATGTCCTACGTCAGCGAGTGGCAACAGGCGCAATACACCCAAGAGGCGCTGGCGATGCTGCATGACTGGTCGGGCGTCGGTCCTGTCTTCCTGTGGAACCTGAACTTCGCCCCCACTATCGGCCCTGGTTTCAGCGAATCCGGCTACAGCCTGCTGCGACCAGACGGCTCTATGCGGCCGGTCTACTTCGCCCTGCAGCACATTCCAAAGCAGTAACAGAGCCATGCTCGCCAACGCCATCACCCTCAGCCGCCTCTTTTTTCTGGCGCTGTGTGTCTACCTACTCAACCTCCCTGACGTTACAGCCCGGCTGGTCGCTTTCGGCATGATCATCGTTACCATCTTTATCGATGCCATCGACGGCGCGATAGCGCGGCGGCGTGGGAGCGTCAGCGCGCTGGGTGCCGTGTTAGATATTGCCATCGACCGCGTCGTAGAGAACGTCTTTTGGATCACATTTGTAGACCTGCAGCTGGTGCCCTTGTGGGTCGCCCTTGTCGTGGTCACGCGTGGTATCCTCACCGACGCCGTGCGCGGTTTCGCTATGGGGCAGGGCTTGCAGCCGTTCGAGATGATGAAAACTGATTGGGGGCGCTGGCTGGTGTCGCAGCGCTTTATGCGCGCGCTTTATGGGGTCGCCAAGGCGGTGACTTTTCCATTGCTTGCCCTGCTGCACGCGCTGGTGTTCGTCTGGACCGACACACCACAGGCCGTGTATCTACCCCCACTCAGAATCGCGGCGAACGTGCTCATCGGGATCACTATCGCCATGAATCTACTTCGCGGCATTCCAGTTCTAATCGAATCTCGTCGCTTCTTCTATGCCGAACAGCCGAAATAAAAAACCCCAGAAACCATCACAGTTCCTGGGGTTCAATTAACCTGCACTCGAGTGAACGGCACTTCAAAAGTGCCGGTCACTTCGCAAAATTACTCATTCACAATAAACGTATTCAGAATCTGATCCAGCGCCGCCAGATCGGCGTCAGTTACAACCTGCACGGCGACCAGAATGTTGTATGCATGGGATTCCGGCGCCGCGGCAACCACCACGAACAGAGAGTTGGTGCCGCCGCAGGCCGACCATACATCGTAGGCTCCGGTGTACAACGCATCCTCATACGGCTGGCGCCCGTCGTAGTTGCAGGACTCTGAGTAGTCAAAGAAGTCCAGCAGTTCTTCCTGTGTGTACGACGCCAGTTCGATAGAGGCGCCGAAGAACACACCGGGGGTCGTCCAGGTCGTGTTGTAGCCGTTGATGTCTGTCGCAGCGGTAACCTGCCAGCCAATTTCTTCCCCATCCACCAGCCACATACTGCCGTCGACGTCGCTCCATTCTACCGGCACTTCAACTGTCAAAGACCCGGTGTTGTCAGAAACTGCCACATACTGCGTGTACCCTGACGCCGGCTGCCCGCTGTTTTCGGTGGGCGCCGCGTCCTCTTCCAGCGTCTGAGCGAAGGAGAAAGACGGTTCCAGCACGCGCCCGTTCAATTGGCCTTCAAGGACTTCCTGGGTGCTATAACGCACGACGGTCAGGTTTAGCGTGTCTGTAGGCAGGTGGCTGCGCAAAATGTCGCAGTAATCGGCCATAGAGCCGTCGGTGCTCAGGATGAAACCTTCCATCGCGGTGAGCACGTCGCCGCCACGAATGCCGGCACGGTCGGCCGGAGAGCCGGACTTCACCGAAGATACCCAGATGCCGGTCAATCCCTCGCCGTCGCTGACCGCAAAACCGTTGACGCCGATGGAGTGGACGTCCTGGCCCTGGCGCAACTGATCGACGA